>DATHNV010000169.1:0-3816 GCA_035485615.1 Acidimicrobiales bacterium | reverse complement strand
GTACGTACTACGGCATCAACGAACTCAGCGACATCGACCTGCCCTTCCCGAAGAACTTTAAGAACTTCATCGAGACCAACCTCGAGCCCCGACTCACGCCCGGCAACCAGTACGTCGTCAAGAACGGCGGGATTGGCGTGCGCAAGCTCGAGCACTCGGTGGTCAACCACTTCCACCAGTACGAAAACGCCGGGGTCAAGTATCTCTTGATCCCGACCTCGGTGTCGCTCATGCCCGCGCTCGCCCAACGCGGCGTGAAGCAGGTGTTCCAAGACTCCATCGCCACCATCTACCGGATGCCGAACCCCCGCCCCTTCTTCTCTGCGGCCAACTCGGCCTGCACCGTCACCAGCACCGGTGACGACGCGGCCAGTGTGACGTGTCCGAAGGCCACCACGCTGTTGCGCACCGAGCTCTCGATGAAGGGTTGGAAGGCGTACGTGAACGGCAAGGAAGTTCCGATCACCACCGTGCACCGCGTCTACCAGGAGGTCTCGGTGCCCGCCGGAACCTCGAGCGTCACCTACACCTTCTTCCCACCCGACGAGCGCTACGCACTGCTGGTCGGATTCCTCGGCTTCTTGTTCCTGCTCGGGTCGGTGGTGAACGAGCGCCGGCGCTTCATTCCTACGCGCAAGCCACCTCAGCACTCCTGAGCCAATCTGGCCGTCGGCTACTTTGAGGGCCTATGGCCACTGACGCGAAGAACCCCGTCGACTCCATCGACCTCACGAAATCCATGTCCAAGGAGGAGTCGGACAAACGAGTGCGCAAGGCGCAGAACCGCCTCACCCAACTGCGACTTTTCAGCGCCGGACTCCTCGAGCCCCATCCGGCCGGGCCCGGTCTCATTGTGCTGTTCGAGGGCTTCGACGCGGCGGGCAAGGGCGGAGCGATCCGTCGCCTGACGGCGAGTCTCGATCCGCGCCACGTAACCGTGCACCCGGTGGGGCCGCCGACCGACGAAGAACTACGCCACCACTTTCTCTGGCGCTTCCAGCCGTATATCCCGGGCACCGGTGAGATGACCGTCTTTGATCGCTCCTGGTACGGCCGACTGCTCGTCGAGCGCGTCGAGGGACTCATCGATGACGATCTGGCCGCACTCTCGGCCAAGGAGATCGTCAACTTCGAACAAGTGCTCACCGATGCCAATACCACCATCGTGAAGTTCTGGTTGCAGATCTCGAGCGAGGAAGAACTCAAGCGTTTCAACGACCGCGAAAACAATCCCCTCAAGCGCTGGAAGCTCACCCCCGACGACTGGCGGAATCGAGAAAAACGCAAGGGCTACGAGAAGGCGTTGCGCTACATGGTCGCCACGACGGACTCCAAGCACGCGCCCTGGGACCTGATCCCGGCCGAGAACAAGCACTACGCCCGCGCCAAGATTCTCGAGACCCTCATCGATCGCTGGGTGCACGACCTCACCCGTCGCGGCCTCGACGTGCCGGCCCCGGTTCATGGCAGCTACCTCAAGGGCAATTAGGTCTTCGGGCCTGAGATAGTCCGCCCGGTGTGGCGCGCAGCGCAACTCTCTACAATGAATCCCGGATCGGAGAGCCGTGGCAAAGAAGAGCAAGACCAAGTCGAAATCTGAGATGACCGAGCACGACCCGGGACGCAAGAAGGTGATCGGCGTCGTGGACACGATGTTCGCTCGCTTCGACATGGGAGCCGCCGCCCGACGTGAACTCGCCAAGTGCCCGGGCTACGGCGAGACCTTCGAGGTCGTCAGCCAGACAGTGCCGGGCTTTAAGGATCTCGCCGTCGCGGCGAAGAACCTCATCGAGCGCGACGGGGCGTCCATCGTGGTGGCCCTGGGTATGCCCGGCTCGGCGCCGATTGACAAGCAGTGCGCGCACGAAGCCTCCACCGGCATCATGACGGCCCAACTCCTCACCTCGACGCCCATCCTCGAAGTCTTCGTGCACGAAGACGAGTCCGACGACCCCCAAGTGCTCGCCAAAGTCTTCGAGAATCGCTCGCGCGACCACGCGCGCAACGCGTACTGGATGCTGTTCGCCCCCGAGGAGCTCGCCAAGCGCGCGGGCCAGGGCATTCGCCAGGGCTTCACCAACGCCGGCACGCTACCCAACGCCTAGTCGTCACTCACGAGGAGACTGTCATGCCCGAAGCCGTCATCGTCGCCGCGGCCCGCACCCCGATTGGCCGAGCCTTTAAGGGTTCGTTGGTCGAACTGCGACCCGACGACCTCACCGCCTTCATCGTGCGCGCCGCCTTGGAAAAGGTCCCCGAACTCGATCCCCACAGCGTGGAGGACCTCATGGTTGGCTGCGGCCAGCCCGCCGGTGAGTCGGGCTTCAATATCGCGCGCGTGGCCGCGGTCCTGGCCGGACTCGACGACGTCCCAGGGGTCACGATCAATCGTTACTGCTCATCGTCACTACAGACGATCCGCATGGCGGCCCACGCCATTCGCGCGGGCGAAGGCGACGTCTTTATCGCCGCGGGGGTCGAGACGATCTCGCGGATCGGTAGCGGTGCGGCCGACATCGGCGCGGCCATGAACCCACGTTTCGCCGACGCGATTGCGCGCACGTTCGAGCGCACGCCCAAAGCGGGCGACCCGTGGACCCCTCAGCCGGGCCTGCCCGACGTCTACATCGCCATGGGCCAGACCGCCGAGAACGTTGCAGAGTTTGAGAAGGTCTCGCGCCTCGAGCAAGACGAGTTCGCCCTGCGCAGTCAGGAACTCGCCGTCGCGCACCAGAAGAACGGCTTCTTTGATCGAGAGATCACCCCGGTCACGACCCCCGACGGCACGCAGGTCACCAAGGACGACGGACCGCGCGACGGCACCACGCTCGAAAAGCTCCAGAGCCTTCAGCCTGTGTTTCGCGAGGGCGGCACCGTGACTGCGGGCAACGCCTGTCCCCTCAACGACGGCGCGGCCGCAGTCGTCGTGATGAGCGACACCCGAGCCAAGGAGTTGGGTATTACCCCTCTGGCGCGCGTGGTATCGAGTGGGGTGAGCGGCCTTAATCCCGAGATCATGGGGCTCGGCCCGATCGAAGCCTCGCGCCAGGCGCTGGCGCGCGCGGGCCTGAGCGTCGCGGACATCGACCTCTTCGAGATCAACGAGGCCTTCGCGGCCCAGGTCCTCCCGTCGGCCAAACACCTCGAGATACCCCTCGACAAGTTGAACATCCGAGGCGGCGCCATCGCCCTCGGTCACCCCTTCGGCATGACCGGCGCACGCATCATGGCCACCCTGATCAACTCACTCGAGGACGCCGACAAGCGATACGGTCTCGAGACCATGTGCGTCGGTGGCGGCCAGGGCATGGCCATGATCATCGAACGACTGAGCTAGCTACTCGCTCTCGCCCGTCCACCGCGCGCCGGGGTCCGCCTCGTAGAGAGCGACATCCTCGTCACTCACCGCACGCGCCTCATCGGGCAACATGACCGGAATCGAGTCACGAATCTCGTAGGCGAGACGTGTACGAGGGTTAAAGAACACGTCGTGGGCCGGTACGTAGAGCAACTTGCCGTGATCGACCGGGTCTTCGAGCAACGAGAGCAGAAAATCATCCACGGCCATCAGCTGAGCTCCTTGATCATCGTCACGACCTGAGCGACATGCTCGCGCAACGAGTCCTCGTCGCGATCTTCCACGTTTAGACGCAGCAGCGGTTCGGTGTTCGACGCGCGCAGGTTGAACCACCACGACCCGAAGTCCGCGCTCAACCCGTCGAGCTCGTCGGTCGCCACGCCCTCACCTTCGAGGCGCTCGCGAACCTTGGCGACCACGTCCGAGGGACTCGAGACTTCGGTGTTGATCTCTCCGGA
>DATHNV010000168.1:0-3095 GCA_035485615.1 Acidimicrobiales bacterium | reverse complement strand
CGGGCGAGGAGTACTCGGGGTGGGCGTGATCGACATACAGACGCGCGCCGTTGGTGAGAACGGTGTTGGCCAGGTGCGTCTCGACAATCGGTGCGAACGACGTCAGATCGACGCGACCGCGCGCGTCCATGTCGGGGGTCTCACCCTCGAAGTCCCAGTTAATTCTCGTGTGACCCTGCTGGGCGTACGCGTTGACGATGATGCTCGACGAGGCGATCGGGTCCAGGTTGGGGCCGCCCGCGATCCCATACTCCGTCTCGATACCCATTACCTTGGCGATGGCCATGGCCCTAGAGGTACTGCCCAGTGCCTACGTGCTGGATCGAGCGACCGCCCTTGACGTCCTGTTCTTCTTCGCGATTGATGAGGGTGCGAATGAAGATGATGCGTTCGCCCTTCTTGCCCGAGATCTTGGCCCAGTCGTCGGGGTTGGTGGTGTTCGGCAAGTCTTCGTTCTCGCGGAACTCTTCGCGAATGGAGAGAGCCAAGTCGTCCTGTCGTAGTCCTCGGCCCTGCCCGGCGATCTCACGCTTGACGGCGATCTTCTTGGCGCGTCGTACGATGTTCTCGATCATCGCGCCTGACGCGAAGTCCTTGAAGTACAGAACCTCTTTGTCACCGCCCTGGTAGGTCACCTCCAGGAATCGGTTCTCATCGTCGACCTGATACATCAGTTTGACGGTCTCCTCAATGATGGCCTGGACCGCCTTGGCGCGGTCCCCTCCCCCGAGGTCGACCACCGTGGTGGGGTCAAGAGGTAGCTCGACGTGCAGGTAGCGCTGGAAGATCTGGGCCGCCGCCTCTTCGTTGGGCCGCTCGATCTTGATCTTCACGTCGAGGCGACCGGGTCGAAGGATCGCGGGGTCGATCAGGTCCTCGCGGTTGGTGGCGCCAATCACGATGACGTCGCGCAGCGACTCCACGCCGTCGATTTCGGCGAGAAGTTGGGGAACGATCGTTGACTCCATGTCCGAGCTGATGCCCGTGCCTCGGGTACGAAAGAGCGAGTCCATCTCATCGAAGAAGACAATGACGGGCACGCCCTCTTCGGCCTTTTCGCGCGCGCGCTGAAAGACGACCCGAATCTGACGCTCGGTCTCGCCCACGTACTTGTTGAGGAGCTCGGGGCCCTTGATGTTGAGAAAGTACGAGCGAACGTTGCGATTTCCGGTGAGCTCGGCCACCTTCTGGGACAGCGAGTTGGCGACGGCCTTGGCGATCAGGGTCTTGCCACAACCAGGCGGGCCGTAGAGCAAGATGCCCTTGGGAGCGGGCAGGTCGTAGTCGTGGAACAGCGCGCGATGCAGATACGGCAGTTCCACCGCGTCGGTGATGGCCTCGATCTGCGCGTCCAGTCCCCCGACGTCGGCGTAACTGATGTCCGGCACCTCTTCGAGGATGAGTTCTTCGGCCTCTTGGCGCGTCAGCTTTTCGGTGAGGAGGTTGGAACGAAGGTCGAGCAGGAGGGCGTCACCGCTACGCAGCTTCACCGACTGCAGCGCTTCGGCGAGTTCGACCACGCGCTCTTCGTCGGCGCGCCCGTAGACCAGCACCCGGCGCTCGTCGAGCACCTCTTTGACGGTGACCACTTCACCCTGTCCGTCGGAGTCGCGCACGCCGATGACGGTGAAGGACTCGTTGAGGACGACCTCGTCGCCCCGGGCGATCTGGGCGGGGTCGAGGCCCGGGTGCAGGGCGACGCGCATCTTGCGCCCCGAGGCGAAGATATCGACCGAGCCGTCCTCGTTGAAACCCGTGAACGTTCCGTACACCGCGGGCGGTTGGGTGAGTTTTTCCACCTCGTCACGCAGGGCCGCGATCTGATCACGCGTCTGTTGAATGGTGATCGTCAACTTTTCATTGTTCGAACGACTCTGGGCCAACTGACCGCGCGCTTCTAGAAGCTTCTCTTCGAGAATTTCGATACGGCGGTTGGCCTGCTCAACGTCGCTCAGGCCGTATTCGGTGGGGCCGAATAGGTCGTCGCGCTCGCCCCGTGATGATTCGTCAAAGCCTGAGGAACGCTCCATAGTGCCACCCTAGGGGAGCCCGACACGGTCCGCGAGACCACGCATCGCCGAAATCTCCCACTAGAGTGACCATACGTATTTGGCCACGGAGGACTGAACAAATGAAGGTTTGGATCGACCAAGACCTCTGCACGGGAGACGGGCTCTGCGAAGAGATCTGCCCGTCCGTGTTCACCTTGCTCGACGACGGCTTGGCCTACGTAAAACAGGGTGACGACGTCAAGAGCAATCCCGGCGGAGCTCAGGGCTTGGCTGACGTACCGTCGGAGTTCGAAGACGCGGTCGTCGAGGCCTCCGAAGAGTGCCCCGGTGAGTGCATCTTCATTCAGCGCGACTAGTTAGACGCCTGCTTCTCGACCCACGAGTCGCCTCGCGGAGGTGAGAAAACCAGTGTGGGCCACCATTCGATGATCGGGCCGCACCGATCGACCGTCGATGTGCCAGGTCCGGCGAAGAATCTCAACGGTCTCTTCGAGCCCAAAGGAGTGGCGCTGGAGCGCCTCGCGCAGTAACTGGGTCTGATTGATCGTAGGCAGATACGAGAGCAAGAGTCCCCCCGGACGCAACGCGCCTTCGGCGTGTTTGACGACATCCCAGGGTTCGGGCATATCCAGAATGACCCGATCGAGGTCACTTTCGTCGATGCCCGCGGTGACGTCACGAATGCGCACGTCGTAGTCGACGTCGGGGCCGAGAAAGTCGTGAACGTTCTTGATGGCGTGGGCGGCAAAGTCTTCGCGGATCTCGTAGGCCACCAGAGACACGCCGGCGCGCAGCAGGGTCATCGACAGTGCCCCCGAGCCAACGCCAGACTCAAGCACGCGCATGCCCGGTCCGATGTCTGCCTGCAGGAGAATCGCACCGAGATCCTTGGGATAGATCACTTGCGCGCCGCGCGGCATCTTAAGCACCACGTCCGAGAGCGTTGGTCGCAAGACGAGGAACTTGCGCTCCGTGGTGGAGGTGACGAGCGAACCTTCTACCTGACCAATGACGTCATCGTGCTGGACGATGCCCGCGTGCGTGTGAAACGCCGCGTCAGCTTTGAGCGTGATCAAATAGTGA
>DATHNV010000167.1:0-3971 GCA_035485615.1 Acidimicrobiales bacterium | reverse complement strand
GTGGACGCCACCGCGTCGGCGAGGGCAAGTTGCCCCGCTTCATCGACGATCAACACGTCGACGGGGTGTTGGCGCATCTCGGGCATGGCAAAGAGCCACGCCGTACCACCGATCAGATTGAACTCCCCCGACTCCAGATCGTCCTTTTTCTTCGAGTACGTCGCGAACCCGAGGGGCGTGCCGTCCTTGGTGTCTTTCCAGCGCAGAGCACGCAACGCGTCGAGGTCGCCCGCCTTTTCGAACACCGTGTAGGTGGCGCTCATCAGGTTGTCAATCGCGGGGTGACTCATGGCCACGACGCCCACGCGCTTGCCCGACGTGATGAGGTGGTGGATGACGTGCGAGCCGCTGTACGTCTTGCCGGTTCCCGGTGGTCCCTGAAACGCGACAAAACTTTCGTCGAGATCGTCGACCCACTGGTAGATCGACGGAAGTTCATCCTGGAATACTCCATTGGCCGGCCCGTGCCCTTCGACAAAGCGAGGAGGCTCCCCGGCCAGTAGCCCCATCGCGAGACGACTGGGTGCTCCGTGAACCTCGGGCGCAAGGATCTGGCGTGCGAGATCCTTCAGCACCGAGTCCTTGGGCTTGGGTCGGAACCGCCGGTCTCGCGTTAACGCGGCGGGTACCCCACCGTGCTCCATCTGAATCGGCCCCCACGGCAGCGAGACTTGGCGTTGCTCGAAGTCAATGGCCGAAATGGATCCCCGTCCGTAGGGCACACCAACGCCGGCGAAGAGAACTTCATCTCCCTTGTCGAGCGATCGATCGATCAGCTGCTCGGGCCACGTCAAGACAATTCTTGGGTTTCGTTCGCGTCCGGTCGGCTCATCGACCCGAAGGAACTGCAAGTTCGTGAGGTAGTCAATGTTGTCGTACAGCGCGGTGTAATCGCCGTTGAGCGCCACGTACTTGGGCGTCACGTCGGCCGAGCGCTCTCGGCGCCAGTAGTTCAAGAGGTCACCCAAGAGGTACTCGGCGCTGTCCTCGGGTAAGAGGTGAAGGGCTTCGACGAGCTCGTCGGTATCGAGCTCGTACTCTTCATCGGAGATGACCGGCTCGCGCCACGCCAGATCGGCCGGTCGCTGGTTGACGAGCCACTCGCGCAGCGCCATCGTCGCTTCAACGTCGTCTCGGTTGTAGATCGCAATGTTGCGAAGAGTTTGCTCGTTCTGGGTCTCCATCCACTCTTCGTATTCGACGACGGCCATCGCCCCGCCTTCAATGGCCCCACTCCGGCGAAACTCCACCAGGTGCTCGAGTTGCTTCAGGCTGTACGACTCCGTGCCCACGCGAACGGCGTTTTTGGCGATGGTGAAGAGGTCCACAAAGAGGCCCGAATCGACCAGGCTCGCAAACAGGTTCTCGTCCTCGGCGTCACGCATCAGGCGCTCAATCGTCGATCGCTCGGTGTGGTTGTAGTGATAGACGTGCATGAGCGGGAACGCGTCGCGCCGCTGCGCGAAAAACTCCACCAACCCCTTGATCATCGACTGCTGATCGGCCAAGTTGTGGGCCCAGCGCTCGTCGTACACCCACTCGCCCGCCTCATCTTGATAGAGCAGACCCGCGAGGAACATCAAGTCGTGTTGGGGAGTCCAAAACGGATCCCCCTCGAAGTCGAAAAACACGTCCCCGCGATCGGGCGCGGGAAGTTGCTCAAAGCCGTGACCGTAGACGGGATCTTCCGAAACCTCAATGAACTCAAAAGCCGGCGGCCCCGGGTGATCGCGCGACGCCACCTGCAGGGCTGCTTGACGTGTGAGTCGTTGACGCTTCTCGTCGCGTAAGTCCGCCACCGCTTCGGTGCGAGCGGCCAACTGGGCGATCGTGATGATCCCGGCGTCTTCGAGGATGTTTCGTTCGCTTTCGCGGCTGTTGGCGACGAACGCGAGCGCGTCGTCGCTTCGCCACTGTGACTGACAGTGCTCTTGGAACTCGCAGTATTCGCAACTCTCGCAGAGTCGCGGCCGCGTGGTCACCGTACTCGCGTCCGCGTCGAGGAGTGTGGCAAGTTGACGGCGCAAGCGGCGCCAGTAGGGCAAAAACTCCTCCACCACGAGCGACTCCGTACGGCCCGATCCCAGCCACACGTGCATGGCGCGCGGAGGTGCACCGGTCAGAGCAGCGATCGCCTCGGCGTAGAAGCACAGTTGCATGACATGCCCGGGCTTGGCCTGGTTGCGCGTCAACTTCGCGTCCACCGGTTCGTAGCGGGCGTAGCCAGGTGACTCCTCCACCCGTACGAGAAAGTCGGCGATACCGCGCATGCCTTCGTGGACGAAGGGCATCTGATAGATCACGTCGAATCCGGTGTCGAGCGAGCCACTCACTCGATCGACCCACTGTGCGAATGTCTCATCCGCGTTGCGCCCGGGAACTTCGAAAATCGTCTTACCCATGGCCTCGTAGTCGTCGAGGCAGTTCGATTCGTGCCGGTTACCCTTGTCGATCAGCAGCTCGGCAAACTCCCCCAAGGGAGTGCTGCGTGGCGCTAACAGTCCGGAGTCCACCTGATTTCGCAGGGACAGGTAGTGCCCGCATCCCAGCCAAGCCGTGATCTTGGATGGTGTTAGAAGGCGTTCAGCCATGCTGTATCACTGTAGGGTTTGCGTTCGTTGTCCGACGGCACGTTCTTACCTTGGCGCGATGGTGTGACATTAATTGAGGCTCACTAGCGTGATCTTCAAAGGAGGACTCATGGCCGATGACACATCTCCAGTACCCCTAGATGGAAGCATCCCTCCCCCACAGGTCGATGCCAGTCCCGCAGGATCCATCGATCCTTCGAGCGATGTTGAAGTAACCGTCTACCTTCGACCACGACGCAATCGAGTGAACGCGACTCACCCCCGGGCCCAGGGATTTCTCACTCGTGAGGAACTCGCCGCGACTCGAGGCGCCGATCCCGACGACCTCTCACGACTCGAGAACTTTGCGCGCTCTCACGCACTTTCGATCATCGAAGTCGACCCGGCCGGCCGGCGCCTTCGACTGTGGGGAAGTGCGGGTGCGATGGAGTCGGCCTTTGGCGTGGAGTTCCAACGCTACGACCACGCCTCCGGTCACTTTCGCAGCCACCTCGGACCCGTGCAGCTGCCCGCCGATCTGCGTGACGCGGTGGTCGCGGTTCTCGGTCTCGATAATCGTCCTCAGGCCAACACGCGGTTTCGACTGTCCGAGAATCCCGCCAGTTCCTTCACGCCCCTCGCGATCGCTCAGATGTACGGCGACCTCGCCAGTGCCCGAGCGCCTGGGGTGACGGTTGCCCTCATCGAGTTGGGTGGCGGATACGCCTCAAGTGACCTCGACACGTACTTCTCCGCGCTGGGCATCGCGACGCCGACGGTCAGTGCGGCGAGCGTCGATGGTGCGAGCAATCAGCCCACCGGCAGCACGTCCGGTCCCGACACCGAAGTGATGCTCGACATCGAAGTCGTCGGATCGATCGCCCAGGGGGCGAACATCGTCGTCTACTTCGCGCCCAATACCGATCAGGGGTTTGCCGACGCCATCAGCGCGGCCGTACACGATGCGACTCGGACCCCGCAGGTCATCTCGATCAGCTGGGGTGGTCCGGAGAGTTCGTACACCGCTCAGACCGTGAAGGCATTCGAAGACGCGCTCACTGACGCCGCCAGCGTGGGCGTGACGGTCTTCGTCGCAGCGGGCGACAACGGATCCACCGACGGCGTCGCGGGCGGCGAGGCTCACGTCGACTATCCCGCGTCGAGCCCCCAGGTCGTCGGATGCGGGGGGACTCGCCTGGCGGCACGCGACGCCACGATCAGTTCTGAAGTGGTCTGGAACGATCTTCCCTCGGGCGGAGCGACGGGCGGGGGCGTGAGCGCGATCTTTCCTGTGCCCTCGTGGCAAGCCAGCGCCAACGTCCCGCCCTCGGCCAACCCCGGCGCGAAGCCTGGTCGAGGTGTTCCGGACGTCGCGGGGGACGCGGACCCCGACAGCGGATA
>DATHNV010000166.1:0-2026 GCA_035485615.1 Acidimicrobiales bacterium | reverse complement strand
TTTGATGGTCTTCTTGGATCAGAGCTTCCGTGCCGACGCCGTGGCGGACTCGGTGCAGAACCTGGGCGAGGACGCGGTTCAGCTCGTCGCGTCCCGTAGCCGGACGTGGTGGCAGCAGTTGCTGGGACTCGAGGCGAGCGGGAGTGACTCTCGACTTCAAGCGGCTCGACGGCGACTTCGGTCGCACCTCAATCTGCACTCGGTCTGGCTGCACAACAGCGCGCGCGGGGCGCTCGGACTGGGTGTCAGCGTGCTCGTCGCCTACGAGTTCGGAGTTCAGCACGCGTTCTGGGTGGTGTTTGGCACCCTGGCGGTGCTGCGTTCGAACGCCCTGAGTACCGGCCAAACCGTGATCAAAGCCCTGACGGGAACGGTCGAGGGCATCATCATCGGCTCAATCATCATTGCCTTGCTCGGCACACACGAAACCGTCTTTTGGATCTTGTTGCCCTTCGCCATCTGCTTCACGGGCTTCGCACCCTCGGCGATCTCCTTTGCGGCGGGACAGGCGGCGTTCACCATGACGATCCTGATCATCTTCAACATTGTCGAACCCGACGGTTGGAAACTCGGAGTGATTCGCGCCGAAGACGTCGCCCTGGGTTGTGCCGTGAGTCTCGTGCTCGGAGTGCTGCTCTGGCCTCGGGGCGCGACCGGGCTGTTACGGCGCTCGATCGCCGACGGCGTTGAGGCAGGCGCAACGTACTTGGCGGCAACGGTCTCCTATGGTCTGTCGCGCTGCGACCCCGACGAACCCGAGCTGGCCGACCCGCAAAAGGCACGCGACGCCGCCCAGGCCGCGGCGCGTCGGTTGGACGACGCCTTTCGCGAGTATCTCTCGGAACGCGGTGCGAAGTCCGTGTCGCTCGCGGACGTGTCCGTTCTGATCGCCGGGGTTACCGCGATACGCACGACCGCGGACAACATTCACGTCCTGTGGGGCTCAGCGAGACGAAAGGGTGCGGGGGATCGGGCCGCCATCGTCGGCGCGCTCAGTCAAGCCACGGACTCGGTGATTCAGTGGATTCACGATCTGTCGCACGCGATGATGTCGAGCGGTAGTGCGTTGGGCGAACCGCACGACTTCACCGTCTCACCCCAAGACGTCGTGACCCTGGTGCGACGCGAGTTGAGTGACGCCGCGGGCAATGGCACCACCGCCGCGTTCAAGATCGTGTGGACCGACGACTACTTGCGTCGACTCCACGATTTGGAGCACCGCATGCTGCCGGTCGTGAATGAGATCGCGGCGGCGAGCGTCGACTCCTCAGCCTCGAGATCGTGGCGAGCGCACGGCGCGCTCCGTCCCTCGAAGGTGGCCCCTACCTAGGAACGACGAAGAGCCGTGGGTTTGAAGTTGATGCTGATCCGCGCACCGCTCGGGGTCGCCTGCTTGGGCACCGAGTGGACCCACTCGACCTGGCATCGCCCGCCCATGACGATGAGATCTCCCGCGCCGGGGTGAAAGGTCATACTCTTTCCGCCCTCGAGAGGTCGAATCAGGAAACGCCGCGACGCACCGAGGCTGAGCACCGGTACGACGCAGTTCGGCGTGACGCGACCGATGCGATCGCCGTGCCACGCCGTGGAGTCGTGTTCGTCGCGATAGAGGTTCATCCAGAGCGAGCGGTAGCCGCTGTGGTAGCGCCGAGTGAACGCGGCGGCGATCTCGCGCAGGATGACCTGGGGGGCCTCGGAGGTACGCGAGTACTGAGCGGTGAGGCGCGGCTCGGTGACGTCCTGGGTGTACATCCATCGGCTGCGCTGTTCCCACGGGGCGGTGCGCAGTATGTCGCGAAACAAGCGGTCGCTGCCCGTTACCCATGACGGCACGAACTCGATCCATGACCACTGGTCGAGATCGATGCGCTGCGCGTTCGCGAACGTGGGGTCGATGCTCGTGGGCAGGTCGTCAAAGAGACCCACTTGAGTCGTGACGAGCAACGCCTCAAGTTCCGAGTGACGCGTCGAAGGACTCACTTGTGCCACGGAGTCTCCTTGGATCGTGCGGCGCTAAAGGAGAGTA
>DATHNV010000165.1:0-9727 GCA_035485615.1 Acidimicrobiales bacterium | reverse complement strand
GCTCGCGACGCCCGCGCTTCAGGAGACCACCAAGCGTCTGGGCGACGAACTGGGCCCGGTGATTGATCACCATCTCTTGGTCGGCGGTAAGTCCGTGCGCGCCTGTTTGGCGCTGTTGTCGGCGAACGCGGCTGGGGCCGGTGACGACGTGGGCCTGGCGGGTGCGGTGGCCATCGAGCTCGTTCACAACTTCTCGCTCATTCACGACGACATCATCGATGGTGACCTCGAGCGCCGCCATCACCCAACGGTCTGGGCGACCTTCGGCGTTGGTCAGGCCATCATCGCGGGCGACGCGCTGTCGACATTGGCGTTCCAGGTTCTCTTCGAAGACACCAGTGCTCATCGCTTGGCCGCCGCCACGTGCCTCGCCAACGCCACCCAGGCCATGATCATCGGGCAGGCCCAAGACGTCGCGTCCGAGCAAAAGGACTCGCTGACGGTGGATGAGTGCTTGAGCATGGAGGCGGGCAAGACCGGTGCGCTCCTGTCGTGCGCGGCCTCGATCGGCGCCATCCTGGCGGGCGCGTCTGAGGACGTGGTGAGTGCGCTCGCCGACTACGGGAGTCACTTGGGCTTTGCCTTCCAGGCCATCGACGACATGCTCGGTGTCTGGGGCGAGCCGTCGGTGACCGGCAAGCCCGTGGGCAATGACCTTCGCCTGCGTAAGAAGACCCTGCCGATCTCGATCGCCAACTCCAAAGGCTTCGAGATCTTTACGACTCCCAAGGACCACGAGCTCACCGACGACGAGGTTGCCGAGGCCATGGTGTTCTTGGACGAGTGCGGCGCGCGTTACGAGACAATGGAACTCGCCGAGCGCGAACTTCAAGCGTCCTTGGACGCGCTCGCGCGAGTTCCCCTGAACGACGAGGCCGCCGCGAAACTGGCCATCGTCGCGCGCTACGTCGTCGAGCGAGACCAGTGAGCGATCTCGAGCGCCGCGGCGCCTTTGACGATCTCAGTGCTGCGGACACCGGCGTCCCGTCGCCCTCCTTCGAACGCGACATCAAGAACTCACTCAAGAACGCGGTCGACGCGCTCGTGTCGCTGCAGAGCGAAGAGGGCTGGTGGAAGGGCGAACTCGAGACCAACGTCACCATGGATGCCGAAGACCTTCTGCTGCGCGAGTTTCTCGGCATCCGAACCCAGGAGCAGACTGACGAGGCGGCCCGTTGGATCCGCTCGCGGCAACGCGAAGATGGTACGTGGGCCAACTTCTTTGGCGGCCCGGCCGACCTGTCGACCACCATCGAGGCGTACGTCGCCCTGCGACTCGCGGGCGACTCACCCGACGAGGATCACCTGGTGCGTGCGCGCGAGCACATCATCGCCCACGGCGGCATTGAACGCAGCCGCACCTTCACGCGGATCTGGCTCGCGCTCTTTGATCTGTGGCCCTGGGCCGAACTGCCCGTGGTACCTCCGGAACTCGTCTTCGTGCCGCGTCGCGTGCCGCTCAATATCTACGACTACGCCTGCTGGGCGCGTCAGACCGTGGTCGCCCTCACCATTGTCAGCGCGTATCGGCCCACGCACCAACTGAGCTTCCACGTCGATGAGCTCAAGTGCGGCACCGCGCGACCGCGCGAGTCGATTCGCACCTGGGCCGGTCGCTTCCTCGCCGTGGACCGGGTGCTGCACATCTACGAGCGCCGGCCGCTCCGGTTTCTGCGCCGCGCCGCACTGCGTCGCGCGGAGCGCTGGATTCTCCAGCGCCAGGAGGCGGACGGCTCATGGGGCGGCATTCAACCACCGTGGGTGTACTCGCTCATCGCCCTTCATCTGCGCGGCTATGGACTCGAGCACCCCGTCATGAAGGCGGGAATCTCCGGACTGGACGGCTTTACGATCAACGATGAACACGGCCGACGATTGGAAGCCTGTCAGTCACCGGTGTGGGACACTGCCCTTGCGGTCACGGCCCTGGCGGACGCCGGGCTCTCCCCCGAGGATCCCGTTCTGCGATCGGCCGCGCGCTACCTCCTGGGTGAAGAGATCACCGTGCCCGGCGACTGGTCACGGCGTCGACCCAACCTGGAGCCAAGCGGCTGGGCCTTTGAGTTTCACAACGACAACTACCCGGACATCGACGACGCCGCCGAGGTGCTGTTAGCCCTCTCGCGCACGGCCGAGCCGCTCCAGGGGGCGGATCGCCGCGGCCTCAACTGGATTGTCGGCATGCAGTCGCGCGACGGGGGCTGGGCCGCCTTTGACGTCGACAACGTCCAGACTCTCTGTCGCGAACTGCCCTACTGCGACTTCGGAGAACTCATCGATCCCTCCAGTGCGGACGTGACCGCCCACGTGCTCGAACTCCTCGGACCCAAGCCCGAGTTCCGCGAACCGGTGGAACTGGGCGTGACGTGGCTTCTGCGCAACCAAGAAGATGACGGCTCCTGGTTTGGACGCTGGGGGGCCAATCACGTCTACGGCACCGGCGGAGTGATGCCGGGTCTCGTCGCGACGGGCATGTCACCCCATCACCCCGCGCTGCGCCGGGCAGTCACCTGGCTCGAGACTCATCAGAACGCGGATGGAGGTTGGGGCGAGGACCTGCGCTCCTACAGCGACCCCTCTTACCGGGGCCGGGGCAACTCAACCGCCAGCCAAACCAGTTGGGCGCTCATGGGGCTGCTCAGCGTCGGTGAACACTCCGAAGCGGTGCGCAAGGGCATTGCCTACCTCGTCGACACCCAGCACGACGACGGCACCTGGGATGAGCCGTGGTTCACCGGGACCGGCTTTCCGGGGTTCTTCTACATCAACTATCACCTCTATCGTCAGGTGTTTCCTCTGATGGCGCTCGGGCGCTACGTCGCCAAGGGGAACTCCCACGGCTGAGCTCGAGGTACTCACGCCGCTACGCATTGAGTCCTTCGCGTTCGGGGGCGCCGACACCATCATCGGCGCGGGTCGCGAGCGCGCGAAAAAATCGGGGGCCAAGCTCGCCGCCCGTTTGGATGAACACACCGCGGTCGCCCTCGTGGGTGTGGCGGGCGGACTCGCCCCCGAACTCACGCCCGGAGACATCATCATTGCTAGCGAACTGCGTTCGACCGAGTCGTCCACCTCGCGCGACATTCCCGGATCGTCGCTGTTAAGCCACGAGTTTCGCCGCGCCCGGTTCTCGGTGCACCTCGGACCTCTCGTGACCTCGCCCACCTATGTCGCGTCGGGCGATCGAGCGGAACTCGCCGCCTCGGGCGCACTCGCCGTCGACATGGAGTCGTCCTGGGTCATGGACTACCTGCCTAATAACCCCTTGGCGGTCGTTCGTGCGATCTCGGACACCAGCACCACCGGTCCGATGCGCGGAGGACTACGGGCTCTCGGAGCTCTCGCCCAGACCCGTGCGCCGCTCGAGCGCTGGGCCAAGGCGTGCGGTGTGCACGACGTGATCCTCGCCTCGCCTCGTTCGTTTTGTGCCGGCGTGGATCGAGCAATCGAGACCGTCGAACGCGCGCTCGAACAACACGGTGCTCCCATTTACGTGCGTCGCCAGATCGTGCACAACCTGCACGTTGTGCGTCGCCTCGAGGCGATGGGGGCGATCTTCGTCGAAGAACTCAGCGAAGTGCCCGACGGGGCCGTGGTCGTGCTCGCCGCGCACGGCGTCAGTCCGCAGGTTCGCCGCGAAGGAGCTGAGCGCGACGGCCTCACGGTAATTGACGCGACCTGCCCGTTGGTCGCCAAGGTCCACACCGAGGCGAGGCGCTACGCCGCCCAGGACTACAACATCGTCCTGATTGGCCACGCCACGCACGAAGAGGTCGAGGGCACCCTCGGTGAGGCGCCCGAGCACATCACTCTTATCGACGGCATCGACGACGTGGGCACCCTGTCGCTGGACGAGCGTCCCGTGGCGTACCTCACCCAGACCACGCTGGCGACCGATGAGACGGCCGCCATCGTTGAGGCGCTGCGCGAGCGTTACCCCAACATCACGGGGCCCGCCACCGATGACATCTGCTACGCCACCCAGAACCGCCAGGATGCGGTGCGCTCGATTTCCCGACGCTGTGACCTCATGCTCGTGGTGGGCTCGTCGAACTCCTCGAACACCGCGCGGCTCGTCGAAGTAGCACAGCGTGAGGGATGTCGCGCCGAACTCCTCGAAGACGCGAGCCAGTTGGAACTGAGTTGGCTCTCAGGCGCTCGCACCATCGGGGTGACGGCGGGCGCGTCAGTGCCCGAGTCGTTGGTCGCGGGCGTCGTGAACTCCCTCGCGTCACTCGGACCAGTGCACGTGAGTGAGGAACGCATCGTCCAAGAGACGGTTCACTTCGCTCTCCCGACTAGGGTACGGTAATGGCCGTTCCCCTTCGCCAAAATCTTCGTATCGGTACGTATCTGCTCAAGCACCGGTGGAAGAAGACCCCGTACTACCCCTTCATCGTCGAGATCGAGCCGCTCTTTGCCTGCAACCTGGCCTGCCCCGGCTGCGGCAAGATCCAGTACCCGACCGAGATTCTGCGCAAGCGCCTCTCCGTGGAAGACGTGATCAACGCGGTCGAAGAGAGTGGCACCCCGATGGTCTCCATCGCCGGTGGCGAGCCGCTGTTGCACCCTCAGATCGGTGAGATCGTCTCGGAGTTGATCAAGCGCAAGATCTACGTCTACCTGTGCACGAACGCAATCCTGCTCGAGCGTCGACTCGAGAAGTTCACGCCCTCGCGCTACTTCTCGTGGGTCATTCACATGGACGGTCTCCAGGAGCGCCACGACCTCGCCGTGAACCGTTACGGCGTCTTCGACGAAGCGGTCAAGGCCATCAAGGCGGCCAAGGCCAAGGGGTTCCGCGTGTGCACGAACTCCACGTTCTTTGACACCGACCAGCCCAAGACCGTACGTGACGTCCTCGACTTCCTCAACGACGACATCAAGGTCGACGCCATGATGATCTCGCCCGCCTTCGCCTACGAGTAGGCCTCGGACCAAGAGCACTACCTCGGCGTCGAACAGTCGCGCGAACTCTTCCGTGAGGCCTTCGCCGACGGCCATCGCAAGCGCTGGCGCCTCAACCACTCCCCTCTCTTCTTGGACTTTCTCGAGGGCAAGCGCGACTTTCAGTGCACCGCGTGGGGCATTCCGAGTTACTCGGTCTTTGGCTGGCAGCGCCCGTGCTACCTCATGTCCGACGGTTACGCCGCCACGTACAAGGAACTCACCGAGACGACCGACTGGTCCAAGTACGGCCGAGGTCGCGACGAACGGTGCGCGAACTGTATGGCGCACTGTGGCTACGAGCCCACCGCCGTCATCGCCACCATGGACTCGCTACGTGAGTCCATCCGCGCGATGATCGGCACTCACTAACTTTTCGCCACGACCTAGGGTTTCCCCCTACGTTGTAACTGGCAATCGACGCGCCCCGGGCCATCGCCCGGTACGGTTTGGTCGTGCCGCTCGATGCTGCGTCCGAGCCCCGCGTGCGGGGACTACGAGGAGAGTTCACGCGTCTGTGGGTCGCCACGCGCGCCGGTTGGACCAGCGGAGCGCGACCCTGGCTCGGTGTCCTGCTCGCGCTCGCGTGCGTCGCCGTGACGGTCCTGTTGCACCTGGGCGTCTTTCGACCGGAGCTGTGGCGTTCGGGTCAGGTTCACGCGAGCTTGCCGCTGAGCAGTGAACTAGCTCGGCTTCCCATGTCGCTCTTCATGCCGACCGCGTATCTTCCGCTCTGGGGAGCGATTCTTCAACTGGTAGTCGTCATCGGCTTAGGTGAACTCATTCTGGGACGGAGCGTGACCGTACTGGTAGCTGCCGCCGGTCACGTGGGTTCTACGCTCCTCGCCCGACTACTTCTCGCCACGACCTTCGCTCACCTGCTCGGACTCACGCCCGCGATGGCGCACGTGATCGATACCGGACCGTCGGGTGCCACCACGGCCGTGGGCGCTTGCCTCTTGTTTTCGTTGCGCATGAATCGCACCGCGGCGCTTTTGACCGTGTCTCTCGCGGTGGCCGCTATCGTCGCCCCGGGTCTCGACGCCGTCGAACACGCGGGCGCGCTGTTGATCGGTCTCGTGGCGGGTGGCGCGCTCGGCTGGGTCTACGTGCGAGCACCGCGACGTTCACGCCCCGCGATCGCACCGCGATGGCTGCGGGTCCTGCGACGTCGCCGTCCGGGGATTGTGGCGTTGCGCGAGTACCGCTGACTTAGCCGGAAGTGACCGACACGCTCTCACCGACCGACATCAGTTCGACCCACGTCTGGCCGGGCGTCAGGTTGATGACCTTGCCCTGGGCCGTTCGGTAGATGGCCCGGTGTCGGAGGTTCGGTCGGGCCCACGTCCCTCGTTCGATCTTGCCCTGACTGAACACCTCGACGGGTCCCGAACCGATGAGCTGAGCGTAGGAGTCGATGACACCAACGCCGCCCACGTAGTCGACCGTCATGACAATCACGTTCTTGGGCGAGATTCGCACACCTTCGGCGGTGACATCCGGTGCGCCGAAGATTGAACGGTCCCAGGACTTGGTCGCCGTGTTCCAGGTGTAGGTGGCGGCGTAGCCCGACGCGAAGCCGACCGTGAAGGCCTTGACGGGCGGGCCATTAAATGTTTGCGACTTGGTCAGGTAGGTGAAGAGGGCGGGCGGCGGGCGAGGTTTGCCGTCCTTCTTCATGAGCAAGATCCCATTGGCGAGCAGGTTGTGCGGTGCGGGGCGATCCGGGTCCCGGTACATCGCGCTGCCCGCGTTGGTTTGGTCGTAGAGCTTGACCGGGGCGGTCTCGATGCTGCGCACGGCGTACTCCGCACCGCCCGAGAACGCGAATACCCCACCGATGGGAAAGACGATCTCGCGATCGGTGCGTCGCACCGAGCGCACCGGACCAACGACCGAAGGGACGTGGGAGTTGAAGATCGCCGCCAGTCGCGTAATGCCGCCTTCCACGATCTCCTCATAGACCACGTCGGCGTCTTGAATGCCGTACTGGGGATGCGCTTCGGGCGTGTTGTCGATCTTGATGGTGAGGGCGGAGTAATCCTTGAGCAGTCGCTTCGGGTACGGCAAGCCGGTCAGTGGCGCCGTCGGTGCCGGGGGCCTGGTCGTCGTCGTGGTGGGGTGTGTCGTGGTGGTGGTCGACGACGATGAAGTCGTGGTCGTAGTGGAGGACGCGTGCGCGCTGGTCACCGAGAAGAGACCGGCGCCGAGGGCAAACGCGACAATCAGGGGGGCCCGGCGTCGCATGGGGAAAACTTAGTTCGCTCGCTCGCGGCGTTGATGCCAGGTCACGCCTCGAGGGCTTCTTTGACGATCTTTCCTATCTGATCGGCTTCCAACAAAAAGCCGTCGTGTCCGACGGTGGAGGTCACCACCGCCAAAGGCGCGGCGCTCGGAACAACGTCGGCGATCTGACGTTGCAGTGCCAGTGGATAGAGACGATCAGAGTCGATACCAATGACCGTCATCGGTGTCGAGACGCCACGCAGCGCCTCGACCACGCCACCGCGACCTCGGCCCACATCGTGGTGATTCATCGCCTCGCTCAGCACGACGTAGCTATTCGCGTCAAAACGTCCGGCGAGCTTGTCTCCGTGGTACCCGAGGTACGACTCGATGGCGTAGATGTCGTCGCGCAACGCGTCGCCGTCGTTTTGGGATCGACGATCGAATCGCGCGGAGAACTCCTCGGACGTTCGATAGGTGATCTGTCCGAGACCTCGGGCGATGGCGAGTCCCGCAACCGGGCTCTCACCGCTGTCGTAGTAGTCGCCCCCGTGAAACGCCGGGTCGGCGCGAATGGCGCGAACCTGCAGGGCGCTGTGGGCGATCTGGTCCGCGGTGGACGCTGCGCCGACTGCGAGCACGACACTGCGAGCCACCCGATCGGGGTAGCCAATCGTCCACTCCAGTGAGCGCATGCCCCCCATCGACCCGCCCACTACCGAGAACCACCGCTCGATGCCGAGCTCGTCAGCCAGGGCGACCTCGACCGACACCTGGTCGCGCACGGTGATAACCGGAAAACGCGAGCCGTAGGCGCGCCCGGTGGCGTCAAGGGAGGACGGGCCGGTCGTGCCTTGTGCTCCGCCGAGGACGTTGGAGCACACCACGAACCATTCGTTCGTATCGATGCCGAGTCCTGGGCCAATCAGGCCCTCCCACCAGCCAGCGCGCTCATCCGAACCCGGCTCGTGGGTCGCGTGAGAGTCGCCCGTCAGGGCGTGTTCGACCAGAACTGCATTCGAACGCGCGACGTTGAGGGCGCCCCACGTCTCGTAGGCCACCGTCACCTCAGCGAGGAATCCGCCGCCTTCAAGGTGGAAGCCCTCACCATCCGGCCCGTTCAATGTGACGAAGCGACGGGGTCCCGGGTCATCGCCGAGACGCCAATAGCCTCTCGGCGTGGTCATGCTCCCTTGGCGGCGGTGAAACCACGTTCGAGGTCAGCCAGGATGTCGTCGATCGACTCGATGCCGATGGACAGGCGCACCAGGTCCGCGCTCACGCCGGTCGAAAGTTGCTCTTCGGGCGAGAGCTGGGAGTGCGTCGTCGATGCGGGGTGGATCGCCAGACTCTTCGCGTCGCCGACGTTCGCCAAGTGACTGAACAGTTCGAGACCTTCGATGAAGGCTTTACCCGCCTCGATGCCACCGTCGATACCAAACGCCAGCACCGCCCCGGCGCCGTTGGGCAGATAGCGCTCTTGGAGGTTATGCCACGGACTGGAGTCCAGACCCGGAAAGTTCACCCACTTCACGTCGGCGCGCGCCTCGAGCCACGACGCCACGCGATTCGCATTCGCGACGTGACGCTCCATACGCAGGCTCAAGGTCTCCAGTCCCTGGAGGAAGAGGAACGAGTTGAGTGGCGCGATCGACGGACCCATGTCACGCAGATACTGCAGGCGGGCCTTGAGGACGTAGCGCGCGGGAAAGAGAGGGGCCGGTAGTTCGGCGAAGATGAGGCCGTGGTAGCTCGGGTCGGGCTCGGTGAATCCGGGGAACCGACCGCTGGCCTCGTAGTCGAAGTGTCCGCCATCGACGATCACGCCACCAATGGACGTGCCGTGTCCGCCGATGAACTTCGTCGCCGAGTGGATCACGATGTCCGCACCGTGCTCCAGTGGACGACACAGGTACGGTGTCGCCAGCGTGTTGTCCACGACGAGCGGGATGCCATGGTCGTGGGCGACTTTGGATACGCCCTCGAGATTGAGGACATCGCCCTTGGGGTTACCCAGGATCTCTCCGAAGAAGGCCTTGGTGTTGGGCCGAATCGCCGCGGCCCACTCGTCGAGGTCGTCAGGGTTGTCGACGAATGTCGTCTCGATGCCCAGCTTGGGAAACGTGTAGTGAAACAGGTTGTAGGTGCCGCCATACAGGGACGCCGAGGAGACGATATGACCGCCGTTCTCCGCGAGGTTCAACAGCGCAATCGTTTCGGCCGACGATCCCGATGCGACCGCCAGGGCCGCCACACCTCCCTCCAGGGAGGCGATGCGCTGCTCGAACGCGTCTTGGGTCGGGTTCATGATGCGGGTGTAGATATTCCCCAGTTCGGCGAGACCAAAGAGCGCCGCTGCGTGATCGGTGTCGCGAAAGACGTAACTGGTCGTTTGATAGATGGGTATCGCGCGCGCGTTGGTGGCCGTATCGGGCGCCGTTCCTGCGTGGATTTGACGTGTTTCGAATCCCCATTCGCTCATTGCGAACTCCTTCAACTCAACTCGCGCCACCCTGACACGACCCGCTGGTCTGGTTATCCTATAACTCTCAGT
>DATHNV010000164.1:0-2846 GCA_035485615.1 Acidimicrobiales bacterium | reverse complement strand
CGCGCGCAGCGCCTCGGCAATCTCGCTCGGGGCGCTCACCACCATGCTGGTGACGATCGCGCGCTGAGAGAGTTTGGCCGTACTCTTCTCGCCGCGAACAACAGCGAGGGCGTCGCAGACGGGCTGGTAGATGGAGCCCGGGCGTTCAGGCAGCGGTCCCAGTTCGGCGAGGGTGGGCCACGCACTCAGGTGAATCGAGTTGTCGTGCCACCAGCTCCACACCTCTTCGGTGACGAAGGGCTGAATCGGAGCAAAGAGTCGCTGAAAAACCGAGAGCGCGAGCGACAAGGTGGCGCGCGCGGACTTGGTATCGCGGTCCTCACCCTCGCCGTAGGCGCGAGCCTTTACGAGTTCGACGTAGTTGTCGCAGAACGACCAGAACAGTGACTCCGCGCGCTCGAGCACGCGCGCGTAGTCGTACTGCTCGAACGAGGCGGTGGTCTCGGTGATCAACTCACCCAACAGGGCGAGGAGGTCACGGTCCATCGGTGCGGTGACGTCGCTGGCGCTCAGCTCTTCGTGAGCGTCCAGACGTCCGAGCACGAACTTCGAGGCGTTGAGCATTTTGATGGTGAGCCGCCGGCCGATCTTCATCTGGCCCTCGTCGATGGCCGTGTCGGTGCCCGGACGCCCCGAGGCAGCCCAGTAGCGAACAGCGTCCGCGCCATGATTCTCGATGAGCGGCAGAGGAGTGACAACGTTGCCCTTGGACTTAGACATCTTCTTGCGGTTGGGGTCAAGGATCCAGCCCGAAATCAACGCATTCTTGAAGGGGAGTGAGTCAAACTCCAAGTGACTGCGCACGACCGTCGCGAAGAGCCACGTGCGAATGATCTCGTGAGCCTGCAGGCGCAGGTCCATCGGAAACACGCGTTCGAAGAGATCGGTTCCCCAGCGTCCCGCGATCTGGGGTGAGAGTGAACTCGTGGCCCAGGTGTCCATGATGTCGGGATCGCCCATAAAACCGCCGGGCTGATCTCGCTGACTCTCGTCATATCCGGCGGGGGTGTCCGAGGACGGGTCGACCGGTAGGAGATCGTGCGACGCCGTGAGGGGAGAGTCGAAGTCGACCTCGCCCGCCTCGTCGATGGGGTACCAGACGGGAAACGGGACGCCGAAGTAGCGCTGACGAGAGATGTTCCAGTCGGTGTTGAGACCTTCCACCCAGGAGCGGTAGCGGTGGCGCATGAAGTCGGGCACCCAGCGCAACTCATCCCCGCGCGCGAGAAGTTCCTCGCGGTGCTCGAGGGTGCGCACGAACCACTGCCGCGAGGCGACAATCTCGAGGGGCCGCTCGCCGCGTTCGTAGAACTTGACGGGATGGGTGATCTCACGCGGTTCTCCGATGAGATTTCCCTCAATCTTTAGGGCCTCCACCGTGGCACTTCGCGCCTGCTTGACGTTGCGGCCCTCGAGAGCCGCGTAGTGACGCTGTGCGCTACCGGGGTCCTGGCTCGAGAACTCCGCCGAGGTGAAGTCGGCCGGCAGGAAGCGACCGTCCCGGCCGATCAGGGTTCGCGTGGGCAGGTTCAGTTCGCGCCACCACGTGACGTCGGTGGTGTCGCCGAACGTGCAGATCATCGCGGCTCCCGTACCCTTCTCGGGATCGGCCAGCTCGTGGGCGACCACGGGAACGTCGACGCTGTACAGCGGGGTACGCACGAACGTGCCAAAGAGGTGGGCGAAGCGCGGATCCTCGGGGTGAGCCACCACGGCCACACAGCTGGCCAGCAGTTCGGGCCTGGTCGTGTCGACTTCGATGGTGCCCTCAGCGCCGACGCGAGGAAAGGCGATCCGGTGATAGGCACTGGGCTGTTCGCGATCCTCAAGCTCGGCCTGGGAGACAGCCATGCGAAAGTCCACGTCCCACAGCGTGGGAGCGACGCGCAGGTACACATCGCCTCGCTCGAGCATGTGCAGGAACGCCTTTTGCGAGACGCCGCGGGCAAAACCGCCCACCGTCGTGTACTCGGTGGACCAGTCCACCGACTGGCCGAGGGTTCGAAACAGGTGCTTAAAGGCCCGTTCGTCGATCTTGGTGAGCTCCTCGCACAGCTCCACAAAGTTGCGCCGGCCGATCGAGAGTTTGTGCCGCTCGTCGGGACTCTCGGGGGGCGTGAAGTGCGGGTCGTAGGGCAGCGACGGGTCACAGCGCACCCCGTAGTAGTTCTCGACTCGTCGTTCGGTGGGCACCCCATTGTCGTCCCAGCCCAGCGGGTAAAAGACATTTTTTCCCCGCATTCGCCAGAAGCGTGCGATGACGTCGCCTTGGGTGTAACTAAAGACGTGGCCAATATGCAACTCGCCCGAGACGGTGGGCGGCGGAGTGTCGATGCTAAAGACGTCCTCGCGCCGGGTGTCGCGGTTAAAGCGGTACGTGTCCTGGTCGTCCCAGCGTGCGGTCCAGGTGGCTTCAAGGCCGTCCACCGTGGGCTTTTCGGGCACGGGAAAGGGCATTGGCGTAGAAGCGTCAGGCATGGTTGGCGTAGTTTAGAACAGTGATTCGCCTCTACGACACGGCCCGCGGCGAGGTGCGCGACCTCGTCCTGCGCTCCCCGGGGCGAGTCTCGATGTACGTCTGTGGCCCCACGGTGGACAATTTGCCTCACCTTGGTCACGGTCGCTTCTCACTGGTCTGGGACGTGGCGCGTCGCTGGTTCACCTTCGTGGGTCTGCGGGTGCACTACGTCTCCAACATCACCGACGTCGACGACAAGATCATCGCGCGCGCGGCCGCCGAAGATCGCAGCGAGGTCGACGTCGTCAAGCAGTACGAACACGAGTGGTGGGACGCCATGGGGCGCCTCGGGGTCGCCGAACCCGACGACGTGCCCCACGCGACGGAC
>DATHNV010000163.1:0-7914 GCA_035485615.1 Acidimicrobiales bacterium | reverse complement strand
GTACTGGGGAGTCTCGATGACCGAGCGACCCTCGGGGTCGCGCAGCAGGTAGCGGTCGTAGACCGTGCGAAGTCCGAAGAACTCAAAGAGGCGGTCGTTCTCGGTACGGATCGCGTCGTCGAGCTTGCGTCGATTGACCTTGACGAACTCGGCCGTGGACTCAGCCACCAAGCCCAGTGCGTGACCGTAGGCGACCGACTGGGAGAACGAGTGCAGGTTCTGGTTGCGCACTTCTTTGTCGATGACCGTCGAGAGCAGTCGCGCGGCCAGCCGCGAGTAGTTGGGCTCTTCACTGATGAGAGCGGCCGCCGTGCGAATCGAGAGTTCGTCGAGTTCGACCGACGAGGCGCCGTCGCGCAGTCCCGAGATGGTGCGCGTGGCGACGCGCATGGGATCAACACCACTGAGGCCTTCGGCACTGCGGCCCACGGCGCGCACGATCTTGTTCACGTCCACCGGCTCAAAGGAGCCGCTGCGCTTGAGAACCTGCATCACGCTGACGCCGTCCGCGACCGCTGTGGGACCCGACATGGACGGGTTCTCCGCCACATCCTCAGCTCGCTCGATCAGTACCATCTCTTGACTCCTCCCCAAGGGTAAAACCACAATATCTAGTGGTTGGTCTTCTACCGACCACTAGGGATAGGTGAATTACAGTAGCGTAACTACATCGATGGGTCAATAGGAAATTGACCAAATCGGGCTCCTCGTTTCACCTGATCCAGCCCCGTGAGGCGATTTTTTTGACGCTTGGTTGTGATCGCGACGTGACGAGCACTCAATTGCTCTTGTCACCTCGTCGACCCACACAACGGTCGCCCTGGAAGACCCCTCAAGGTCAGCGAACCAGGCTGAGGAGTTGGCTCTCAATCAGGGTGAGCGGCTCGACGCTGCCGTCGGCCCGACAGAGAATCAGCGCGCCCTCGACGCTCGCGATCGTGGTGACAGCGATCGCACGAGCCTTTTTCTTCTCGACGCCGACCTGCGTCAGTTGCTCGCTCAACAGAGACGCCCAGGACGCGAAGGCGTCCTTTGCGACTGCGAGCAGGTCATCGTCGTCATCGGTGACATCGATGGTCACCCCCGCGATGGTGCAACCCGCACGTGCGTGCGAGGCGACGACCACGTGATGAAACAGTGCGAGGAAGTGGGTCAAGACACTCTCGGCCGTGTCGGCCGAGCTCGCGCGCATGTGCTCGAGGATCTGATCCGACGTGAGGCGCATCGCGCACTCCGTCAGCTGGCGCTTGCCCTCGGGAAAGTGGTGGTAGATCGATCCGCGCGGCGCGCCGCTGTCGGCGAGGACGTCGGAGAACGACGTGGCGTTCATGCCGCGTGAGCCCATCAGCGAGGCCGCGCTCTGCACCATCTTGTCCCGGCTGTCGCTCACCGCATCTCCCAGTTGCTATGACGCTCGTCATAGATATAGGCTTCGCCCGTTGTATGACGCACAGCATAAATTGACCGGAGCCGGAGGAACACCATGCCCATGATCGACGTGTACGCACCGGAAGGCACACTGTCCAATCACCACCAGCTCGCCCAGGACCTGGCCAACGCGGTCATGCGCTGGGAAGCGGTCCCGCCCCTCGCGCTCTTCCGCAATAACACCGCGGCCTTCATTCACGAGCTACCCGCGTCGAGCATCTCGAACGCGGCCGGGGACAGCAACTACATCCGCGTGCAAGTGCTCACGCCGGTCAACGTGCTGGATCGCGACAAGCAACTCGGCGTGGTGAAAGAGCTCACCGAGATCGTGACCGCCGCCTCGGGGGACCCGAGCCAGGCCGAACGCACGTGGGTCCTCATTACCGAATCGCCCGAAGGCGGGTGGGGCATCGCGGGACACGCCAACACGAGCGCCGACATCGTGCAAGCGGCCCGCGACGAACTCGCCGGCGGCACCGCCCATTAGTTGGGAGGCGTCCCGCGCAGTTTCCTTCACGACTCGAGCCGGAATACGCTCTGAGAACACGATCGAAGGGGACGAGGTAGCAAGGCGTCCGCATCGATCTTCGTCGAAAGGAAGTGATGGAGACTCGCGGCTACGCGGCGCTGCACGCCAAGGACTCTCTCGTACCTTTTAGCTTCTCGCGTCGAGATTTACGCCCGCACGACGTCGCCTTTGACGTCGTGTACTCAGGCGTGTGTCACTCCGACATTCACCAGGTGGACGAAGACTGGGGGCCGTCCGTCTTTCCCATGGTGCCCGGACACGAGATCGTGGGCGTGGTGACCGCGGTCGGGAGCCAGGCCACGAAATTCCAGGTGGGAAGCCGTATTGGTGTAGGCACCTTCGTGGACTCGTGTCGCGAGTGCGACTACTGCCTACGGGGCGAACAGCAGTACTGCGTGGAGAGCGACACCCCGACGTACAACGGGTACGAACGAGACGGCACGACGATTGCCTTCGGTGGCTACTCCACGAACTTCGTGGTTGACGAGGACTACGCGGTGCACGTGGCGGACTCGCTGGACTTTTCCGGTGTCGCACCACTGCTGTGCGCGGGCATCACGCTCTACTCTCCGCTTCGTCACTGGGGCGCACGAGCGGGCATCGAGGTCGGCATCATCGGACTGGGCGGGCTCGGTCACATGGGGGTCAAGTTCGCCGCCGCACTCGGGGCGACGACCACGGTGTTTTCGCACTCGGCCGACAAGGAGTCCGACGCGCGTCGCCTCGGGGCTCATGACTTCGTCGTCACGTCCGACGCCAGCGCGCTCGCGCAACAGCGCGAGCGCTACGACCTCATCATCAATACGGTGTCGGCCGATCTCGATCTCTCCCCCTATTTGGAGCTACTCAAAGTCGACGGACACTTGGTGCTGGTGGGGCTGCCGGTCAATCCCTATGAGGTACATGCGATGACTTTGGTGAACAAGCGTCGCTCAATTGCGGGATCGATGGCCGGAGGGATGAAGGAACTCCAAGAGATGATGGACTTCTGTGCGGAGCACTCAATCACAAGCGACGTGGAGATCGTGACCGCTGACTACATCCAACAAGCGTTCGAGCGCACCATCGCGAGTGACGTGAAGTATCGCTTCGTCATCGACGCGGCGACGTTCTAAGCCGCCTCGTGAGCGATACGCCCGAGGATGACCCCCGACTCGATCCGCGCATTCGTGCGATCGCGAGCACCTGGCCCCAGGATCCACCGCGCGACGTGGCGAGTCGAGACGAACTCCTCGCGGAGACGTCAACTCCCGAAGGTCGCCGAAGCATCGCCGCGGAAGTGGCCTTCTTAGGCGACGCGGACAATGAAGAGGTCGCGCCCTCGGCGGGACTTCGAATCGAGCGGCGCGAGATCTCCGCGCCGGGCGGTCACTACCTGAATCTCGCGATCTTTCGGCCAGACACATCCGAGTCTCTTCCGTGCGTCTACTTCATGCACGGCGGAGCGATGGCCGCACTGTCGTGTTTCTATCCGAACTATCGCGCGTGGGGCAAGATCCTGGCGGGCAAGGGTGTCGTCGTGGTGATGGTCGACTTTCGCAACGCCGTGGTTCCCTCGTCGGTGCCCGACGTCGCACCCTTTCCGGCGGGACTCGATGACTGTCTGACTGGGCTCACCTGGGTACACGAACACGCGAACGAACTCGGCGTCGACGTCTCTCGCGTGGTCGTAGCCGGCGAAAGCGGTGGAGGGAACCTCACACTCGCGACGGGCTTGTCCCTCCTGCGCTCGGGCCGTCTGCACTTGGTGGCCGGACTGTACGCCCTGTGCCCTTATATAAACGGATCGTGGCCGGACGAGCGCTACCCCTCCTCGCGCGAGTTCAATGGTTACGCCCTCGAACTGCACACCAACCGCGGGGCGATGGGCTATGGCATCGAGGCCTTTAACGACGCCAATCCGCTCGCGTGGCCCAACTTCGCCACCGTTGACGAGCTGCGCGGTCTGCCACCCACCGTGATCAGCGTGAACGAGTGCGACCCACTGCGCGACGAGGGCATTGATTTCTTTCGTCGGCTCCTTGCGGCGGACGTTCGTGCGCGGGGTCGTGTCGTGCTGGCGACCACGCATGCCGCCGAGCTGTATCCCAGCTTGTGTCCTGAGATCTCACACTCCACCGCGCACGACCTCGTCGATTTCGCGACGCGGGCAACCTAGGAGCCCGCGACCTCGCGCACCGCTACCCAGCGTCGCTCACCCGCGCTGCGCGCCATCGCTTCGCACACGGCCACGACCTCGGCGCCCTGCTCGAATCCCGGTGTCCACACGCCCGCGGGCCACGCGGCGGCCCAGGCGGCCGTCTGATTGATGAAGCTGGCGTCGTATCCCACACCCTGACCGATCGGCCACCATCCCTGGGTTTCGGGGTGCAGGACGTGTTCGGTCCGAATCCGCCGCAGACCGTACAGTCGCGGGTCATCGTCCACGCGGCCGAACCAGAGTTCGTTGAGCTGGTTGTAGGAAAAGACGGCGGTTCCCTTGGTGCCGTTGATCTCCACGACAAAGTCACAGGGCCGGCGCGGCGCCACCCGCGCCACCTCGAACGTGCCCTGCACACCGGAGGCGAATCGGATCAGCGACGACGACGCCTCGTCGACCTCGACCGCTCGGGGCCCGCCGGGTGTCGATCGTTCGCCTGTAAAGGTAGATGACGAGGCGACGACTTCATCAATCGGACCGATCATCCACGTCGCGAGATCGATCAGGTGACTACCGAGATCCGCGATCGTCGTGCCGCCCATGTTCGCTTCGAAGCGCCAGTCAAACGGGACGCTGGGGTCCGAGAACTCATCAGACAGCCACGTCCCACGCCAGAGCTGAATCTCTCCGAGTTCGCCCCCCGCCACCATCTCGGCCATCAAGGCCAGGGCCGGCAGCCGTCGATAGTTAAATCCCACCGCGTGGTGCACGCCGGCTGCGAGCACCGCGTCGCGCGCGGCCGCCGCGTCGTGGTACGTCGTGGCCAAGGGCTTCTCGCAGATCACCGACTTTCCCGCGTGCGCGGCCGCGATCGCGATCTCCGCGTGTGTGCCCGGCGGCGTACAGATGTCGATGACATCCACGTCGGCTCGGGCGAGCACGTCTCGCCAGTCGGTTGTCCACTCGGGAATGCCGCACGCGCCCGCGGCGCGAACCAGTTCCTCCTCGTGTCGCCCCGTCATCACGACGGGCACAAAGTGAACATCGCTCGGACGAATGAGCGGTGCCGCTCGATACCCGTAGGCGTGGGCGCGACCCATCATGCCGTAGCCGATGACGGCAACGCGAACGTCGGTCACCTAGACCTGCGCTCGTAACTGCTCGGCGGCTTCGAGGGCTGCGATCGCGTCGTCCACGGTCGCCCCACGGCATGCTCCACCGCGCGCGTAGTCCGCGAAGGCCGAGGCCTGGAGACGAAGGGCCGCGAGCTGGGCGCGTTCGCCGTCGGCAGGATCGAGGAAGACCGAGAGCGTATGGTCGCGCGTGCCAAAGACCTCCAGGCTCGCGAGGTCGCCGCCGGCGTAGTGGCGCCCGAGACTCACAAAGACCGTGGACCCCGACTCCGTGGCGCCGAGCACCTGGGCGGAATCGGGATCCCCCGCGCTGTCCGGGTCCGTCACGACGGACGACGCGACCGCGCGCAGTTTGGTGAGGTCACTTCCCATGAGCCAGCGCGCCTGGTCGAACTCGTGCACCCCCATGTCGACAAAGATCCCGCCGCTGCGCGCGCGAAAGGCGGCGGCCGGCGGCTCGCCATCCCACTGCAGGCAAGTGATCGACAGGATCTCGCCGAAGCTCCCGTCGACGATGCGCTCACGAATGACCTGTAACTCGGGCACGAACCGGCGCCAGTACGCGATTTGGAGAGCAACGCCCGCGCTCTGGACCAGTTGGCGCGCGCTACGCGTGTCCGACGAGCTCACCCCGCAAGGCTTCTCGCACAGGATCGGCAGTGTGGCCGCCGCCACCTGTTCGATCACGGTCACGTGCGAGTCACTCGGCGTGACGATTAGAGCCCCGTCAATGCCACCGGCGTCGAGCATCTCCTCGAGCGTCGCGAACCCCACCACGCCAAAGGAGTCGCTCGCCTGCGTGCGCAGGGCGTCCACCGGCTCGGCGAGCGCGGTGATCGCGACGTCCTCGGAGTCAGCCAAGGCGCGCAGATGCGTTTGGCCCATGCGGCCCGCCCCGATCAGGCCCAGGCGAAAGACGTCGTTCTCAGACGCCACGGCTGGCCAACCACTCGCGGTTGGCCTTCTGGTCGGCCACGGCCTGGGCGAAGCGCTCCGCCGTTTGGGGAAAGATGTCCTGCTCCACCACGAGCCAGCCCTCAAAGTTGAGCGCCTCGAGTTCTTCCAGCACCGCGTCTAAGTTCACGTCTCCCTGGCCGAGCGCACAGAACACCTCCCTCGACCAGATTGACGGCGTGGGCTCGCCGTCAGCGATCAACTGATCCATGCGCGCGCGATACGCGTCCTTGAGGTGAACGTGGTTGACGCGATCGGGGGCGCTCCTCAGCACGTTGAGGGGGTCACCCCCACACACAAAGATGTGTCCCGTCTCAAGGCAGAGTCCGACGTCGGAGATCTCAAGTACGCGCTCGATCTCCCACGGCGCTTCGACGAAGGTCCCCGTCTCGGGGTGAAAGGTCGGCTCATAGCCCCGGTCGCGGCAACGCGCCAGCACGTTCTTCAGTCCCGCAGCGAAGGCGTGCCACTGGTCGTTATCGAGACCGAGCGACGGATTGGCCTGGCTCTGTCCGGGCTTCAGACGACGAGTGTCGCTGCTGGCGTCGGCGATCGTCGGACGCGGCAGCGGACCGGGCACGACGTCGCGCACCGCATCGAAGGTGTCGAGCATCGCGTCGAGCTCGGGGTAGAGCCTCTCGAGCGCGACGGGGTCGGCGAAGGGAAACTCTAGGTACGCCCCCGCCAGTCCAAGGTTGCGACTGGCCAGACGCTCGGCCAACACGGGACCGTCGCCGAGGTAGCCGACCGGTCCGAGATCGATGCCCGCGTAACCCGCCCCGGCGACTTCGTTCAGCACGAACTCGGCGTTGGGCACGTTCGGGTCGATGCCGACCGTCAGTTCAAAGGCCCCGTAACTAATGGGGGCGTTCGCGACTGTCAACTTCATGGTTCAATCCTCTTTCACTGGTGGGGCACTGCAGAAACTACGTCGCGACTCAGAACTCCGTGGGGTGGGCCACGGGAGCGCGATCAACGAACGATCGAATGATGGCTTGACACAGCGCAATGTCGCGGTTGGCATCCACTCCGTCGGTGGGCGGCGCGTGATTCTCGGTCACCGCGTCGTAGAACACGCGCAGCTCTTCCTTAAAGCCGCTCTCGTATGACGTGATCTCCTCGCGTCGCCACGACTCGGTGCCCGCTCCCCCGCGCTCGACCACCAGCGCGGTGGGCGCGTTGCGTAGGTAGGGCGACGGGAAGGTAAGCGTCGCGCGTCCGTCGGCCGCGTGCAGGTAGAACTCCATCGAGTAGCGAGTCATCGCGGGTGTCTCGAGCCAGTGAATGACCGCGGTTGGCCCGCCGAAATCAAGGGCCACCGTCGCATGTCCCTCGCGCAGATCGACATAGTCGAGCGAGATGGGCTCGCCCAACAACGCCCGGGCGGTGTTCACCTCGTGAACCAGGGTGTCGAGCAGGACCGCTTGGTACTGACGAACCAAGAACGCATCGTCCGAGCCAATCGCCCTCTGCAATCTGCTCTCGGAGTCGGCGCGCAGTGTCGCCAGAATGTCCCCATCGACATCGGTGGGTGGACCGATCAGCGGGTAGTGCGCGATGTAGGGCTCGAAGGGCGACTCGGTGGTCGTCACCCGCAGCAACTTGCGCTCGCTCAGGGTCATGGCCTCATCGACAAACCTCGCGAAGGCGGGGTCGTAACGCTTGGGGTAGCCGACCATCAAAACGACCTCGGCCGCCTTGGCCGCCTCGATCATCTCTGCGCCCTCGGC
>DATHNV010000162.1:0-4805 GCA_035485615.1 Acidimicrobiales bacterium | reverse complement strand
TCTTGATACGAATGATGGTAAAGACGCAGAGCGATACGAGCACCGCCGTGGCGAAGAAGTCCTCCACAAAGGCGAGCCAGTTGCTCTGACCGATCCACGGAATGTGGAAGTCCCGATCAAACAGCGATCCGTAGGCCTCGATGATGGTCGTGAGCAGGACCGTGAAGCCCCACATCGTAAAAAAGTGCGCCAGGCCCGGGACCGTCCACTTCAGAAGCTTCCGCTGACCCGCCACCTCGGTCACTTCGGCGTCGGTGACCTTGCGCAGTCCCTGCCAGCGCCGCGGCGCGGGCGCACCGGAACGAATGAGCCGCGACACCCAGTAGAAGCGCCGTCCCGCGATCGAGAACAGGATGACGGTGAGACCAAGGCCGATGATGATGCGAGCGAGCACGGTTCTCCTACTTCTCGGGTGTTTTGAAGTTCTCCGAGTAGCGACTCGGCGTCGGACCTCGCTGTCCGCGGTACTTGGATCCCAGGCCCGATGAGCCATACGGCCGATCGGCGGGCGTGGTCATCTCGAAGAAGCTGATCTGGCCGATCTTCATGCCCGGATACAAGGTGATCGGCAGGTTGGCCACGTTCGAGAGCTCCAGGGTGATGTGACCGTCCCAGCCGGCGTCGATGAAGCCGGCGGTCGAGTGAATGACCAGTCCGAGGCGACCGAGCGAGCTCTTGCCGTCGAGTCGACCCACAATGTCGTCGGGGAGCGCCACGCGCTCGGTCGTCGAGCCCAGCATGAACTCACCGGGGTGCAGGATCATGGGGTTATCGAGTCCCACGTCGACGAGTTCGGTGAGGTCTTCTTGGGCTTCGCGCACGTCGATGACCCGCTGGGAGTAGTTGCGAAAGACGCGGAAGTATTGATCGACGTGCACGTCAACCGAAGAGGGCTGAATGCAGTCCTCGCCGAGCGGCTCGATCACGAGTCGGCCCTGCTCCAGCGCCTCTTTTATCGATCGATCCGAGAGCACCATCAGGAGGTCACGATACTCGTTGGGCTTACCTGGCTTGGACGCCGAAGGCTACGACAGCACGCGGCGACGGAAGTTGCGCAGTCCCAAAAACAAGAACAGGACGCAGAACCCGATCATCACGGGGTAGATCACGTAGAGATGCATGTGGGGGGCGTTGGTAAAGGCGGCGCGCATGCCTTCGTTCACGTAGACCAGTGGATTGATGAGCACCACCGTCTGCAACCAGTGAAAACTGCCAATCTTGACCGGCGCTAGGCGCGTCCAGGGGTAGTAGGTGCCACCCAGGAACGTGATGGGCAGGATGATGAAGCCGAACATCAGTCCAATGTTGCGGGGCTCAAAAGACGTGCCGAGGATCAGTCCCAAACCCGCCATCGTGACGCACGCAATGGGCACCAGGGTGAGGATGATCAACCAGTGCAGCGACACGTCCGCCTTCACGCCAGCCGCGTGCACGACCGAGGCGATAGGAAAGACGATGGCTGCGGCGATCAGTCCCTGCACGGCTCCCGAGATGACTTTCGAGATGGCGACGAGCCAGATAGGACAGGGCGCCTGGACGCGGTCTTCGATCTCTCGGGTGAAGCCGAACTCCTGGGCCATGGTGAGCGCGATGGACTGCACGCCCTGAAACATGATGGTGATCCCCACGACACCCGGAACCAGGATCGTCGCGAACGCCGTCGATGCGCCCGGCCCGCCGCCACCGACGGCCTGACCGATCTTTGGGAAAACGTAGAGAAAGACGAAGCACAGTAAGAAGGGCTGGATCAAGGTGCGCAGGACAAACTCGCGAAACGTCTTGCGCAGCACCACGAGGTCGCGCAACAACAGCCCGCCCATCGCCCGGCGACTGGCGTCAAACACCGAACGGGTCGGCACGATGTCCACGCGTGTCACCGTCATTCGCGCAGCTCCTTGCCGGTCAGGTTGATAAAGACGGTTTCGAGCGTGGGCTCGGCGACCGTGAGATCGATGATCTCGATCTGCGAGGCTTCGGCGACGTTCACGACCCGTGGCACCAGGCGATTACTGCCTTCGACTTGGGCAGTCACCGTATTGTCCACGACCCGCGTGCTCACGATGCCGGCAATGTCCCGCTTGAGGGCCTCGGCCAGTTTCTCGCCGTCGGCCGAGACCTTGACCGTGACGATGGTGTCCGCACCCGTGCTCTGTTTGAGGGTGGTCGGCGTGTCGAGCGCGAGGATCTTGCCGTGATCCATGATCGCCACCCGATCGCACAGCGTGTCAGCCTCTTCCATGTAGTGCGTCGTGAGCACCACGGTCTGACCCGTCTTGTTGAGCTCACCCAACATCTCCCAGAGCGCCAGTCGGCTCTGTGGATCGAGTCCGGCCGTGGGTTCGTCGAGGAAGAGCACCGCCGGTCGATGAAAGATCGCCCGCGCGACCATCAGACGCTGGGCCATTCCCCCCGAGAGGGCGTAGACCGACGCTTTGGCCCAGTTGGAGAGTGAGAAGCGACCGAGGAGCTCATCGGAGCGCTCGCGCGACTCCTTCGCGCCAATACCAAAGAGTCGACCGTGAAAGTAGAGGTTCTCCCAGACCGTGAGTTGGCGATCCAGGGTGTTCTGCTGAGAGACGATGCCCGAGACCTGCTTCACAAGAGCAGGATGCGCGCGCACGTCGATTCCCGCGACGTAGGCGTTGCCCGAGGTCGGGATGACGCGCGTGGTCAGGATTCCGGCAGTCGTCGTCTTGCCCGCGCCATTGGGACCCAACAGACCAAAGATCTCACCCTGGCGCACCGCGAGGTTGAGCCCGTCGACGGCCGGACCCTCCATGCCGGAGTACTGCTTAGTCAGATCCTGGGTGAGAATGACGGGCTCGTCGTTTCGGGTCATCGGTGGTTCCGCCATACTTCGCCAACCTTAGAGCGCGCCACCGTTCTCGACGATCGCGACGACGAGCGCGCGAATCGCCACGTCATGAGATTTCACCGCCGATTCCGCGAAGCACCAACCAGAACTCGACCTCTCTATACAGTTGTCGTCAGTGACGAGAAGCATTCGAGCCTCAGCCAAGCACTCACTCAAGACCGAGTGGGTCCTCGGAACGGCCGCCGCGGTCATCGCAATGACTGCCCTCGGTCTCGGCCGAGCTTTCGGCAAGATCGAACACTCGTCGCTGCACCAAAAGCTCTACGGCTGGGCCGCGGCCCTGGTGCTTGTGGTCGCGGGCGGCTATGCAATCGTTCATCTCTCGCGCGCCCTTGGACGATTCGTCTCACGCCAGTCGAACCCTGGCGCGGGAGGAACGATTCGCCTCGTCACCTACGGACTGGGTTATGTGATCTTGATCATCGCGTTGCTCGCGGTGCTCGGCGTGTCGCTCGATCACCTCTTGATCGGCGCAGGTATCGCGGGGATCATCCTGGGTGTCGCGGCCCAACAGAGTCTCGGCAACGTCTTCGCCGCGGTGGTCATGTTGTTCGCTCGACCGTTCGTCGTCGGCGACACGATTCGCATTCGCTCGGGTGTCACCGGGGTCTTGGACGTCAAGGTCCTCGGCACCGGACTTACCTACGTCACGGTCATGAGCGACGACGGGGTCCTGCGGGTACCGAACTCGATCATGCTGGGTGCGGGCATCGGTCAACTCCGACCCGGCGCGACGCCTATACCTTCTCCCGCGCCGTGGGAGCCACCCCCGCCGACGGAAGCTCCGGCGTCGCCCGCTACACCGCCGAACTCAACGGCGCCGGGGACGCCGTCAAGCGCGTCGCCGAACCCGGCGAGCGACGGCACCAGCGACACGGGACTGGCGCCCGGCACACCGACTCTGTAGGAGTCTCGACGCTGAGGTGCTAGTACGACGCGCCCACGTGTTGCCACCCACCTGCGCAGGTGAGCCCTCGCGCTGACAGTATCTCTGATGGTTCGTCTATCGACTTCGGGGGTCGCCACTGGCATGAGTCACATCCTGCGCGCCTCTCATCATCTTCGCGCCCTCTTCGCGCGAAGGGACGTGGTCGCATGACGAGCCGAGACTGGAACGTGGCTTGGTATCGGTTCCGCCGCACACTGTCGCGTCGAGGCGGTGCCTACCTGACCGTGATCCTGCTCATCGGACTCACGGGCGGTCTCGCCATGAGTTCACTCGCCGCGGCCCGGCGCACTCAGTCCTCTTTTTCCACGTTTCTCGCCAGCACGAACCCCTCGACCCTGGGCATGGCCGTCTACAACCAGATCGGAGCCCCGGGGGCATCAATCGCCATCGCGATTACGCACCTGGCCGACGTCGCACATGTTCGCACCCTGCACGCGGGCGCCGCCGTGGCTCTCAACGCCCAAGGTGCGCCGCGTCTCAGCACCGTCAACTTGGTGGTGGTCGCCGGGAGCACCGACGGCTACCTCACCCAACAAGATCGACTGGCGGTGCTCTCGGGTCACCTCGCGAACCCCTCACGCATCAATCAGATCGAGATCACGCCCGGCGCAGCACGAATCTGGGGTGTGGGCCTCGGCTCAACCGTGCCGATCGGCTTTTACGCACCTTCCCAGGCATCCCAGCCCGGGTTTGGCACGGCCAAGGTCAAGCCTCGCCTTCTTATTGACGCCCACGTCGAAGGCATCGTCGCGGAGAGCAGCGAGATCGTCCAGGACGACGTGGATCGCGCGTACGGCTTTGTTTTTCTCTCGCCCACCCTCGTACGCAGGGTTGCCACCTTTGACGCATCGTGGTTACTCCCCGTGGAGTACGAAATTCAACTGCGCGACGGCGACGCCCACCTCGGACGCATTGAACACGAACTCACCGCCCTGGTGCCCGTGGGCTTCACGTACGAGTTTCACGTCACGTCGCACGTGT
>DATHNV010000161.1:0-3209 GCA_035485615.1 Acidimicrobiales bacterium | reverse complement strand
GCTTGGAGGAACGAGTCGGGAGCGGGCTTACCGGCGAGGTGCAGGTCCTTCACGGTATGTCCGTCCACGCGGGCGTCAAAGAGTTGATTGATGCCCGCCGCGGTGAGGGCAGCCACGGTGTTCTCGCTCGCCGAGACGACCGCGACTTTCACCCCGCGGCTCTTGAGAGCAGCGATGAGTTCGGTGACGCCTTCGTAGTCCTGGACGCCCTGTTTCTTCATCACCGCGAGGACCAGGTCGTTCTTGCGGTTGCCGACACCACATACGGTGGCCGCGGTCGGTGGATCGCTGTCCTCCCCCTCGGGCAGCGTGATCCCACGCGCAGCGAGAAAGTTGCGCACGCCGTCGGCTCGCGGCTCACCGTCGACGTACTTCTCGTAGTCGCTCTCGGGATCGAAGGGCGCGTAGGTCTTTCCGGTGCGCGCTGACTCTTCCTTCAAGAAGGCGTCGAAGGCCTCCTTCCAGGCGGCGGCGTGCACGAGCGCGGTCTTGGTGAGTACGCCGTCCATATCGAAGAGCCACGCCTCGTACGCACCAAGGTCGACTTCGCCCGGAGTACTCGGGGGTGTCGTCACGGCGTTACCTCTTGTCGTTGCGCGTCGGCCACTCGGTGCACGGGCGCTCGTCCCGCGGGCTGCAGCGGTGGCGGGCCGGGATCGAGGACCGCGAGCGACTTCAGTACCACTGAGTTGCCCACCGAGACCGTGAAGATCTCCTCACCGTGGCGCAGTTCGAGGGCGTCACCCTCTCGCAGCTCATAGGTCGTCGACTTCGCCGACGTTCGCACGTGCAGGTGACGACCGCGAAAGTGCAGGTTGAACGCGAGGCGAGTAATGCCTTCGGGAAGTCGTGGTGCGAAACTGAGCGAACTCTCCCACGGGCGCAGGCCCGCGAAACCCGAAATCAGGGCGATCCAGGTACCGGCCAATGACGCCATGTGAAGTCCATCGCGCGTGTTGTGCTCCAGATCCTGAATGTCCAAGAGGGCGGCCTCGCCGGCGTAGTCGTAGGCGAGTGAGAGATATCCAACTTCTGCGGCCATCACGGACTGGATGCACGCCGAGAGCGATGAGTCGCGCACCGTTATGGGCTCGTAGTAGTCGAAGTTGGCTTTCTTCTGCTCGGCGCTAAACGCGTCCCCGCGCAGGTACATGGCAAAGACCAAATCGGCCTGCTTGACGACTTGTTTTCGATACAGGTCGAAGTAGGGAAAGTGAAGCAGCAGCGGATACTGATCCTCACTCGTCCCAGCGAAGTCCCACAACTCGTGTCGAGTGAATCCCTCGGATTGGGCGTGTACCCCGATTTCGTCGTCGAAGGGAATCGTCATCGCGTCGGCCGCGTGCCGCCACTGGACGATCTCGTCGGCGCTCACCGCAAGCGCGGTGGCGACGTCTTGGTGCCTCTCGGCCGCGTCGGCCGCCACGCGCAAACTGCGCTGGACCATCAGGTTCGTATAAATATTGTTGTCGGCGATGGCGCTGTACTCGTCCGGACCGGTGACGCCGTCGATGCGAAAGCCCCCGTCGAGATCGAAGTGCCCGAGGGAGAGCCACAGTCTCGAGGTTTCGATGAGGATTTCGGCCCCGGTATCGTGCTCGAACTTCTCATCTGCAGTCACGTGCATGTGCGCGACCACCGCGCTGGCCACGTCCGCACTCACGTGGAAGGCCGCGGTACCCGCGGGCCAGTAGCTCGAACACTCCGCGCCCCCAATCGTTCGCCACGGAAATGCTGCTCCTCGAAACCCCAGCAGCTCGGCACGATCGCGAGCCGTTTCGAGGGTGCTGTAGCGCCAGCGCAGCGCGTGCGCCACGGTGTCGGGCGCGGTGAAGTTCAGCACAGACAAGACAAACGATTCGGTATCCCAGAAGGCGTGGCCGTCGTAGCCATTGCCCGTCAGGCCCTTCGCGGGTATGGCGCGTTGCTCGTTGCGCGCACCCGCTTGCAGAACGTGAAACAAGGCGAAACGAACAGCCTGTTGAATCTCTTCGTCACCGTCGATCTCGACGTCTGCCCCCTTCCAAAAACTGTCGAGGTACTCGCGCTGTTCTTTACAGAGCCCGTTCCATCCCCCCGAGCGCGCCACCTCGAGTGCCGCGTCCACCTGGTCGCGTATCGCCTCCTTGGTGCGCACCCCGGACCAGCCGTACCCCACAAACTTGATGACAGTCAGTTTCTCGCCCGGCTCGAGCGCGCTGGTGATCATCACGCGCGCCACGTCCTCGGTCGCGATCGAAGAGACCGTCGTGCCACTGGGCCCATTCACCAGGTGATCCATTCCGGCGGCCACGATGAGGTTGGAGTAGTTCGTCGAGTGCACCAAGACCGCCCACGTCTCGCCGCTCGCGTGCTCGAGCGACGTCCACACCCGCTCCAACGCCGCCGCTTCCCGCGGGTCGAAACCGGCGGGCCGCGGCGGCGCCTCATTGGCGACCAGTTCAGACTGCACCACCACGCGCATGGCGTCGACCGCTTCCACCTCGTACTTGATGGCCGCGACCGCACGTTGGGTAAAGGACACGAGGCGCGTGGAGGAGACCTTGACGCGCCGACCCGTCGGCGTGGACCAGTCCAGATCACGCTTCAAGAGGCCCGTGCGAAAGTCAAGCTCGCGCGAGTGCGAGTGAAGGTCGCCGTAGCGGATGTCGAGCGGTTCGTCGTCGACGAGCAAGCGAATGACCTTGGCGTCGGTGACGTTGACGACCACCTGATCCTGTTCGGGGTACCCGTATCCGGCCTCGGCGTAGGGCAGCGGACGAAGTTCGAACACGCCGTTGAGATACGCGCCCTGCAGGCCGTGCGGTTCACCCTCGTCGAGATTCGCTCGCCAGCCGATGTGTCCATTCGCCAAGGTGAAGAGCGACTCACTCTGAGCGATGACGTCGAGGTCGATCTGCGCCTCTCGCAGAACCCAGGGCTCAACGTCAAAGGCCGGATGCTGAATCACGAGGCTACGAGTGCTTCAAAGTTCTCGTAGAGACGTGCGTCGCCGCCAGCTTCGCGCGCGTGCAGAGCGTTTGCGCGAACGAGCGGCCACACACCGTCGGCCCAGAAGCTGTCGAGCATCAGGTCTTTGTCCAACACCCCGTGCTTCACGAGTGCGCCAATCGTTTCGCCAAAGTAGAGGATCTTGCTCACCGCCGGGTCTCCCGGGTCGGTCTCGTCCGCGTTGAAGTCGGGCGAGAAGATCGTCATGTACGCCTCGT
>DATHNV010000160.1:0-4072 GCA_035485615.1 Acidimicrobiales bacterium | reverse complement strand
GACCTTTCAATTCTTGGGGGGCAAGGTGTCTTCGCCGTCGAAGTGCAGCGAGCGGTGCTCGCCCACGAGGCGGACGTTGCTGTGCACAGCGCCAAGGACCTACCGAGCATCACGCCAGAGGGGCTCGTTCTCGCGAGCGTGCCCGAACGCCTTGACGCCAGTGACGTCTTAGTGGGCCGCTCTCTTGCTGGCCTCGGACCAGGTGCGCGAGTCGCCACGGGTTCACCGCGCCGCCGGGCCCTTCTCTTAGAGCGTCGACCGGACATTGAAGTCGTGCAACTACGCGGCAACATGGCCACCCGTTTGGCGCGCGTCGGTTCCGACGGCGTTGACGCAATCATCACCGCCCTCGCCGCACTCGACCGCTTGGGTGAAGACGACCTCGTTAGCGAGCGACTGGACCCCGAGTGGTTCACGCCCCAAGTGGGCCAAGGCGCTCTGGCTCTCGAGGCTCGAGGAGATGATGCGAGTACCTTGGCGGCACTCAAAGAGATCAACGTGGCGCCAGCCCTGCTCGCCGTGACGGCCGAGCGGGCCTACTTGGAGGAACTGGGCGCGGGCTGTGCCATCCCGACCGGCGCTCACGCCACGGTGCGCGACGGACTCGTCGCCATCAGTGGGGTCATGCTCGACACGGATGGAGTCAAGAGCGTGCGCGGTGAGTTCAGCGGTGCGGACCCCGTAGATCTCGGTCGTCGACTGGCTCGATACCTTCGCGACGACCTCGGGGGCGGCGCGTTCTTGGCTGAGGTGTAGTGCGCGTCGTCGTCACCCGCGAGCGCGGCCACAACGCCGAGTTGATCTCCTGGCTACCCGACGGCGTGACGGTGAGCGAAGTACCGCTCACGACGACTCGATACTTTGATTCGAGCGAGGTTCACAGTGCCCTCGTCGCGAGCGCGCACTTTGGACAGTTCCGAGCCCTCGTGGTGACCAGTGCGCGCAGCGCTCTGTATGTCGCTCTCGCTCGCGAAGCGCTGGCTCCGGGTGCGCGAGTGCTGACGGTCGGCACCGCAACGGCGCGGGCGCTCGAAGAAGAGGACGTGGTCGTGGACCTGACGGGCGAGGGCGGGGCCGGAGATCTCGCGGAGGAGATCAGCGCCGGACCGGTCTTGTTACTCGGCGCGGCCGGCATGCGTGACGAACTGCGCGAGGCGCTTGTCGTACGGGGTATCGAAGTCGAGCACCTGGCTTGCTACGAAACGGTGTCAGCCAATCTGACCTCGAGCGACGAGACGAATCTGCGAGAAGCCGAGGTCGCGTTCATTGGAGCCCCGTCGGCGTGGCGCGTGGCCGCCGCGTTCATCGAACCCGCCTGCTGGGTCGTGGTGCCTGGTCCGAGCACCGCCGACGTCGTGGCGCTCGAGCACGCTCGCGTGATCGAGGGCTGGAGCGCCGAGATCGCTAAGCGTCTGGTCGCGCTCTAGTCCCGCGGAAAGCCTGTGCAGTCATCGCAATAGGCTGGTCTCTGTGTTTCCCGCTCAGCGTCCACGTCGCCTGCGCCGCACGCGCGCGATCCGAGATCTCGTCGCTGAGACGACCCTGGCGCCTCACCACTTCGTGGCCCCGCTCTTCGTGGCCGAGGGCCTGAGTGAGCCGCGGGCCATTCAGTCGCTGCCCGGGCACGTTCAGCACACCCAGTCATCCCTGAACGATGAGGTAAAAGCGCTGCTCGCCGCGGGAGTGACGAGCGTCATCCTCTTTGGGGTCCCCGAGAAGAAGGACGAGTTCGGCAGTGGCGCATGGGACCGCGAGGGCGTCGTCCAGATTGCGCTGCGCTCGCTGAAGCAGAACTTCGGCGACGAACTCGTGGCGATGGCCGACTTGTGCCTCGATGAGTACACCACGCACGGACACTGCGGGGTTGTGCGTACCGACGGGACCGTCGACAACGACGCGACCCTGGAGCTCTACTCTCGGGTCGCCCTCGCTCAGGCCGAGGCCGGAGCGGACGTCATCGCACCGAGCGGCATGATGGACGGTCAAGTCGCGGCCATTCGCGCCGCGCTTGAGAGCTCGGGCTACGAAGAGGCCATCATCCTGGCGTACGCGGCGAAGTACGCGAGCGGACTCTATGGCCCCTTCCGCGAAGCAGTCGGCGTCGAGATCGAAGGCGGCGGTAATCGCAAGGGTTATCAGCAGGACCCGCGCAACCGGCGCGAGGCGCTGCGCGAAGCGCGTCTCGATGTCGAAGAAGGTGCGGACATCATCATGGTGAAGCCGGCCATGACGTACCTGGATGTCGTCGCGGACCTTCGCCGCGAACTCGACGTGCCACTCGCGGCCTATCACGTGAGCGGTGAGTACGCCATGGTCAAAGCCGCCGACGCGAACGGCTGGATCGACGGGACCGCCGTCGCGCTCGAGCAACTGACCGCCGTGCGCCGAGCCGGCGCGGACTTCGTCCTGACGTATTTCGCACGGGAGCTGGCCGAGGAGTTGAATCGTTGAGTTCCAACGAGGCCTGGTTCGAGCGGGCCCAGGCGGTGATTCCCGGTGGCGTGGACTCGCCGGTGCGCTCGTTCGCGTCGGTCGGGGGAGTTCCCTACACCGTCGCCAGCGGAAACGGTGCCTTCGTCACCGACGTTGAAGGTACCGAGTACATCGATTACGTCCAGTCCTACGGTGCATCGCTGCTCGGTCACGCGAGCCCCGTCGTTGTCGAAGCCCTGCGCGTCCAGGCCGGTCGCGGTACGACGTTTGGTGCTCCGACCCCCGGTGAGGTGCTGCTGGCCGAAGCGATGACCTCACGAGTTCGCGGACTCGAACAGGTGCGACTCGTCTCCTCGGGGACTGAAGCGGTCATGAGTGCCGTCCGCCTGGCCCGGGGCGTCACGGGTCGCGACAAGATTCTCAAGTTCGACGGTTGCTACCACGGACACTCTGACGCCCTGCTCGTCGCCGGTGGCAGCGGCGTGGCGCAGATGGGCCTGCCCGGGTCGGCCGGGGTGACCGCGGGCGCGACCCACGACACTCTCGTCGCCCCCTACAACGAGGTGCCCTCACTCGATGAGTCGGTGGCCGCCGTGTTGGTTGAGCCGGTGGCGGCCAACATGAACCTCGTCGCACCCAACTCGACCTTCCTCTCGGGCCTGCGGGCCGAGTGCGACCGCGTCGGCGCGCTGCTCATCTTCGACGAAGTGATCACCGGCTTTCGCCTGGCGATGGGCGGGGCGGAAGAGTTCTTCGGGGTCACGCCCGATCTGTGGACGTTCGGCAAGGTCATCGGTGGAGGACTGCCGGTCGGGGCCTTCGGCGGATCGCGCACCGTGCTGTCGTCTCTCGCCCCCCTTGGTCCGGTGTACCAGGCCGGCACCCTCTCGGGGAATCCTCTCGCCACCGCCGCGGGCGTTGCCGTGCTCGAGCACGTCACCTCCGACGAGTTGGCACTAGTCGCCGGACGAGTCAAGAACTTCGCCACCGATCTCGAGTCGGCGATTCGCGCGGCGGGCATCTTCGCCCTCGCACCGCACGTTGGTGCACTCATGGGCCTGTATCTGAGTGATGACGAAGTGGCCGCGCCTCAGAACTTTGACGAGGCCAAGGTCCTCAACGAAAACGGTCTGTACCGACAGTTCTTTCACGCCATGCTCTCGCGCGGTGTCGCGCTCGCTCCGGGCGCCTACGAGATCCTCTTCGTCTCCCTCGCCCACGACGAGGACACATTGGAGCGCACCGTCAACATCGCCGCCGACGCTGCGAAAGATGTGCGGGGATGACGACTCTTCGCAGCGAAGACTGGGCGGTTCAACCACCCTTCGTGCCCAACGGCCCGACCTCGCCCGTGACGCTGCTCTTCGACGAGGCGGGGCTCACTCAACTCGCGGGCATCCCCGCGATCGCCTGGCAGACGCCGTGGAGCGAGATCGCGAATATCGAACTCGTGCGGGTTGGTCACCGGATGATGCTGTTCGCGAGTGTGGCCAACGTCCGCTACCTGTGGCGTCACCGGGACCTCGAGGGCTACGACACTCTGCGGGCGGTGGTGCTCGAGCAGGGCGGCATTGTCACCGAGCGCCGCCAGCGCCTCGGGGTCTACGCCGTCGTCGCAATTGTGATCCTCGCGAGCTTG
>DATHNV010000159.1:0-5875 GCA_035485615.1 Acidimicrobiales bacterium | reverse complement strand
ACGAGCCAGTTGTTGAGCACGAGTTTGGCCCGACTCCCCGCACCTGCTGCCCCCAGCCAAAAGGTGTGTGAGCCCAGCGCGGCAAATATCGGATTGGCGACGGCTTGAGCCTCATCGGGCCCACTCGCCAGGATGACCAGTTGACCGGACGTTGCCGGCCCGACGCTTCCCGATACGGGTGAGTCGACGAAGATCGCACCTTTGTCCGTGGCGGATTTACCCAGACGTTCGGCCCATTCCAGACCAATGGTCCCCATCTGCAGCCAGATTTGGCCGCTGGTTAAGTTCGCGAGTACGCCGTCTGGACCGGTCGCAACGGACTGGGTCACCGGACCGTCCGGCAACATCGTGATGACCACGTCGGCGCCGGAAACGGCGCGGCCGGGAGTTGAGGCTTCGGTTGCGCCGAGTTGAACGAGCGCCTTGAGGCGTTCTGTTGATCGATTCCATACTCGAACACCGAAGCCCGCCGAAATCAATCGCGATGCCATCGGTGTTCCCATCTCACCCACGCCGAGAAAAGCGATGGTCACGTTGCCGGTTGTCTGGTCACTCATCGTTGCCCCATTCGTCGTCTTCATCCGACCGTCATGACCACACGGTACTGACCGAGTTCGCTCGACCGCTCGTCAATTTGCGAAGTTCCCCAGTCACTTGCGCCGAGCTCTCATTCTTCGCAAACTGGGGGCGTGAGTAGGACATACCCACTTCTCCTTGTCGCCGTGGTGACAATGTTCGTGGGCTACGCGGATCCGGCATCGGCGTCCAACAATGAGATCGTCAACGGAACATTTGGCGCCCCTGTCGTGGGAACTGGCTCGGACGAGTTCATCTCGACCGGCTCAAGTTTTTCTGGGTGGCGCGTCGTGGGTGCGCCGGGCAACGTTGGCGTCACCAGTGGCACCTTTGCTCAGAACGGGTTCACCTTCGACTCCGATCACAGTCCCCAGTTCCTTGATCTCACCGGGACGAGCAACTCGAGGACCGGCGTCGCTCAATCGGTGCCGAGCGTCAGAGGAACGCGCTACACCCTGTCGTTTGCGGTCGGCAACGTGTACGATCCGACGGGCATTTTCGGAACGACCAGCTCGATCGAGGTCCTCATCAACGGCGCGCGCGAGTACACGGCGACGAATTCGAAGGGTCGAGGCTCCAGCCGTCAACAGTGGCAGACCTTTTCGCTGTCGATCGTTGCCACGACCGCGGTCACTGACATCGAGTTTCTCAATCTCGATCCACCAAGCGACACGTCGAATTGTCTCGACGATGTCACGTTTTCGACTCCAAGTTCTTCGATCGCGCCCTCGAGTATCGCGACCAGCATTCCCACACCCCGCGAGGCGTTTCTTCCGGTGAAGTCTTTGGCGGTGAACGGCGGCATCGCTGCAGCCGTTGTCATGCTACTCACGTTTCCCTCGCAGCTATTCAATTCGACGCTGCAGCAGAACTACGCCGTCATTGAGTCATGGTGGCGAAAGAAGTTGGGTCGATTGGCTCGACGCCAGCGCCGCATGAGCGCGGCCGACGAGTCGAACTCCGATCAGAGTCGATCGGGTGCCACGATGTTGCTCGAAAGGCGTTCAATCTTCAGTCTCGTCTTTGTGTGCGGAGCCCTAGCCGAAGCCTTCAACGATGGTCACTTTGGCGTCAGTGTCAGTTCCCTTGTGACCCTCGTGGCGGTCGCCATTTCGATGGCCATTGGCATAGCGCTACCGACGGTGGTGGGTGTCATCTACCACTCCAATCGTCACGGGAGCGCCCCGCGAAAACTGATCGCGATACCGGCCGGTCTGGCGTTGGCCGTCGCGATGGTCGTGTTCAGTCGTCTCATTCATTTCGAGCCTGGCTACCTGTACGGCTTGGTCTGCGGCGTGGTGTTTGTTCGCGAACTCCCGAGCAATGAAAAGGGCCACATCGCTGCTCTCGGAATACTGACGGCACTGGTGCTCAGCGTCATCTCGTGGATGATCTGGATACCGGTCAACGCGGCGGCCGTACGTGCGAATCCGTTCGTCGGAGTGGTTCTGGCCGACGACATACTTGGCGCGCTCTTCGTGGGTGGACTGGTCGGATCGTTCTTTGGCATGATTCCGATTCGGGGTCTGCCTGGGTGGACCATCAAGCAGTGGAACGTCGGGGCGTGGCTGGCGGGCTTTGCCATCTCTGCCTTCGGACTCTTTCAAATCCTGCTTCGTCCCGGAATTGTCGGGCACGGACACCGTCCGCTTGTCGCGTCCATCGTCCTGTTCGTAGTATTCGGCGCGGGTTCCATCGCTTTTCGTGAGTACTTTGAACGGCGCCCCCGTCAGGTACAGGGTCCCGCGGAAGGACAGCCAGCGACCTGATGGATTGCGCTTAAGGGAGGAGAGAGAAAGCATGGCTAGCGACAAGGAGTGGAGTGAGTCATTCGCCAAGGCGTCCACCGGTGCGATGAGTTTCTACGACGACGTGATGGTTCCCCGACTGTTCGACCCGTGGGCCTACCTCTTACTCGACACGTTGAATCCAAAGAGCGGTCAAGACGTCATCGACGTCGCCTGCGGCCCGGGCACGGTGACTCGACTGGCCGCGCGGCGTGTTGGTCCGAGCGGACACGTGACGGGTTGCGATCTGAGCCCGGCGATGCTGGAACTCGCGCGATCGAAGGCTCCGTTGGACGCGAGTGCACCCATCGTCTACCTCCAGTGCCCAGCCGACGCGCTCGACGTCCCCGACGACGCCTTTGACCTGGTGACGTGCCAGCAGGGCTTACAGTTTTTTCCCGATCGAAGTCGGGCGTTGGGCGAGATGCAGCGAGTTCTGCGCCCCGGCGGAAAGCTCGGTATCTCCGTGTGGTGTGACATCGAGGAGTGCCCACCGTTCCTCGCCCTCGCGGTTGCACTCGAAGAGGTTCTTGGCGCCGAAGTTGCGGACACGTATCGAGGTGGTCCCTGGGGCTTTGGCGACGCGGCGGCGCTGGAACAACTGGCGAAAGACGCTGGTTTCGTCGATGTGCACGTGCACAAGCACGAGTTGCCGGTGGTCTTCGAAGACGGTCCGGGTCAACTGCTGTTGACCCTGCAGGCTGCCGCGGTGGCACCGACGCTCGCTCAACTCTCCGAGGCGGACCAGTTATCGCTAGCCCGAGCGGTGGAATACGCGTCCCGGCATATCACGGTGGACGGAGTCGTGCGCTCTCACGCCGCGTCGCACATCTTGACCGCGACCGCCCGTGACGGGTGAGCGTTGAGTTCGACGTTCAGCCCTTGACGTAGGAGAGCTTCTCGGCGATCTTTCCGTCCCGGATACGAAAGACATCGACGCCGCGAACGTGGCCGTCCGCCCACGAGTAGCGCCACCGCTGGATGACCCGGTCGTCCACCGCGAAGGTCTCTTCGGGCTCGAAGTGAGTCGCCTCGTCGTTGAAGATGGGCGACCACGCGAGGCGAATTGCCTTGTGACCTACGAAACGCGTTCCGTCGGGGGCGGGACTGGTGTTGTCGAAGACGCAGTCCTCCGTTATGAGTTCGAGTGCGGCGTCGAGGTCGTGCTTCGCCCACGCCGCACCGAAGACTGCGACCACCTCCATCGGGTCCGCTGTGGTCGGAACCTTCACTTCGCGTACGAGCTCGCGCCAAACCAGTCCACGACCACCACGGGCTCGTCGCCGACCACCCACGCGTCGTGACCGCTGGGCAACGACGTCACGTCGCCGGAACGAGCGACGAACTCCGAGCCATCGTCCATTCGGATGGCCAGTTGTCCACTGACGTGGTATTGGAAGTGCGGTGCTTCGCAACTCTCCGTCTGGGCGATCGGCTTGACGTCATTGGACCATCGCCAACCCGGCTGCAGGACCAGGCGACCAATATCCGCGCCACCGACCTTCAGGATTTCCGCCCGTCCGTTCGGAAAGTCGCGAACTTCGTCCGCCTTGTCGAAACTCCTGTGCTCGGTCTCTTTCATCATTCCTCCCTTGTTGCCTCGTGGGGTGGGCCAGTTATGAGGTAACTTACTTACACGTAAGTAGGAAGTCAATCGGAATTGACGGAGGCCCGGTGACCAAGAGCAGCGTCCAGAGTGACGAGACAGCGGCGCTGATCCTGAACGCGGCCGAGAGATTGGTGGCGGTGCGAGGCTTCAACGGATTTAGTTACGGTGACGCGGCCAAGGAGTTGGGACTGACGAGAGCCGCCCTGCACTACCACTTCGCCAACAAGGCCGATCTCGGCGAGGCACTCATTACTCGCTACGGCGATCGGTTCGCCGATGCGCTCGTGGCCATCGACGCGCGAGAGTCCGAAGCCATGGCCAAGCTCGAGGCGTACGCGAAGCTGTACCTCGAGGTACTTCGCGAAGGTCGTATGTGCCTGTGTGGCATGTTGGCGGCTGAAAATGAGACGCTGCCGCCGTCGATGCAAGACGCCGTCAGTCGGTTCTTTATTTCGAATCAGTCGTGGCTCTCTTCGGTGTTGGCGCGAGGCACCGAGCTGGGCACGGTCGAGTTGAGAGGGTCGCCCGACGAGACGGCGTGGCTGGTCATCAACACATTGGAAGGCGCGATGCTGCTCGCTCGGTCCCTTCACGAAGTGGCGATACTCCAATCGTCGATAGACCAACTGATGGCGGGACTGCGGCGCGGAACTCGCGTTGATGTGTAAGTAGATGTTGGAGTGGACAAAGAATGTCGCGTACTCGGGCAGAGTTAATTCGAGGGTGCCAGTATCCATGACCCTCACGGCTTGGCGCAGTCGTGCCAGGCATTGATCACCCAAGCGCACGCGCCCGATTGAGCCGTGAGACCACTCCGCCCTCGAAACGCGACTCTTGAGGGCGGAGTGGTCTTACGGACGTTCCCCCGCGAAGACACGCTGAGAGCGGATAGCGTTTTTGTGTGGAACTGGTCCGACACGTCATCGTGTTCGACGCTGCCGATGTCGCCGTGGAAAGCGCCTTCTGGGCCGCACTGTTCGATGGCGACGTGGTGTCGGATGATGAAGAGTTCCATTGCGTCGTCAGCAAAAGTGGGGAGTGGCTGATCGGTGTGCAGCACGCACCGAACCACACTCCTCCGCAGTGGCCCGATGGAGTACCGGAACAGCAGATTCACCTCGACCTTCATGTCGAGGATCCTCAACTCGCCCACGATGAAGCTCTCAAACTTGGAGCCCGTGTGATTCAGTCCGCTCCCGGTTTCACGGCCGACGAGGGCCACCAGGTGTACGTCGACCCCGCTGGTCACCCGTTTTGCATCGGGTGGGGACATCCATCGCCAGACGCACTGGCGTCCTTCATTAGCGAGAGATTTGGACCGGGTGAAGCCGGATAAATCGCTCTGGGCAGAATGACAGTGTGAAGTCTTACCGATCGCCATCGGCGATGCCGTGAACCACACCGTCTCAAGAACAACCGACGGCCGAAAACTGTTGGAGATCGCCGCAGACGACCTGGACACCACGCTCGAGGCGCTGCTGGATCTCGCACAGGCCAGCAACGTTGAAGTCGTCTGGATTCATGGCGGCGAATTCTCTTCGGCAGGATTCACCAGACGGCGGGGATTCGTGCGGCTTTCCTGTACCTGGGCGGTACCCACCCTTGCAAGAGACGAACTCCGTGTTTTGAGTGAAGACCAAAGAGTCGACTTGATGAACTCCGCCTATCGCGGCGTCTGGGGTCACCACACATACGATCCCGCGCTTGATTCGAGCGACACTCGGCGAATCGCAATCGGAACGTACGTTGATGGCAACCCAGTCGGGATCTGCACGTTCTGGCCAGATCAAAGACTTGTTGATGGCCCCGGCGTTCGGGAACCATATCGAGCTGCAGTGAGGAGAGTCGAGCTACTGAGATCTGCATGCAATGAGTTGGGCGAAGGATCAATCGAACTTGAAAC
>DATHNV010000158.1:0-2348 GCA_035485615.1 Acidimicrobiales bacterium | reverse complement strand
CGTCGTGAAGTGTCGGCCCCCCGCCAATCGAACTCCGACTCCGGTGGAGATTGCCGCGTGCCGGCCCTGGCTCGTCGAACAGCTTGATCGCGTCGCGCCGTCGTTCATCCTGACCCTGGGCAACACGGCGGGACGGGCGATCTTCGCCTACCAGTCGGGCATCGGACAAGTTCACGGTCACGTCTTTCGCTCGGGCTCGATACGGGGTGTGCCGACCTATCACCCGGCCGCCGCATTGCGCGGCGGACCGAGCGTGGTCGAGGTGATGCGCAGTGACCTGCGTGTAGTGCGTCGACTTCTCGAGGCGTCGTGAGTTGGCGTCGACACACGACGAGCGCGGACGACACGCAGCGGGCGGGTGAAGAGTTCGCCCTGATCTTGCGTCCCGGCGACGTCGTTCTCTTGAGCGGAATCCTGGGGGCGGGTAAGACGACCTTCACCCAAGGCGTGGCGCGGGGCCTGGGGGTGAACGATCGGGTGACGAGTCCGACCTTCACGATGGTTCGCCAGCACGAGTGCATAAACGAACGGGGAATCGCCACGTTCCATCACGCGGACGTCTATCGCGCGGGCTCACTGGGCGAGATCGACGATCTGGCGTTGGGCGAATTGGTCGAAGAATCGGCGGTGGCACTCGTGGAGTGGGGAGACGTCGCCGCTCCCTTGTTCGGGCACGACGTGATCACCGTCAACTTTGCGATCGAAGAACCTGACGGACGCACTCTTGAGGTGGATAGTGCGCTCGGGGATCGATCGACCCAGATCGAGCAATGGTCGCGCGCGTGAACATTCTGGCGATCGAGACCGCGACGACCACCTGCGCCATTGGGCTTCGACTCGCGACGGGCGATGAGTTCGAGGTCGTCCTTGATGCGCAGCGTCACCATACCGAGACGCTGATGCCCGGCGTGGCCGATCTCCTGTCCTCGGTGCACGTGACGGCGAGCCAGCTCGATCGCATTGTCGTTGATCGGGGTCCGGGCCTGTATACGGGACTGCGTGTGGGTGTGGCCACCGCGATCGGTCTCAGTCTCGGAGCGAACGCTGATCTCGTATCGGTGACGTCGCTCGAGGTTCTGGCCCACGACGCCCACCGAGGTGGGGTGCGCGGAAACCTCGTGGCGGCCGTCGATGGCCGACGGGGCGAACTGTTTGTTCAAACCTTCGTGCTGAGTGACGCGGCGATCGCGGTGGATGAACCTGCGGTCACGACACCGGGCGAACTCGCTGCGCGCCTAGACGGCAGCGGCGAGAACGTGAGCCTCGTGGGCGATGGGGTACGTCGCTACGAAGTCGAGTTGTCGACGATCGCCACGGCGACGCTGTTGTTGAACTACTCGACGCCATCGGCGTTGGTGGCGCTCGAACTCGGCGCCGCGCGACTCCCCGACGAGATAGTGACGCCGTTGTATCTGCGTGACGCGGACGCCGTTGCCAACTTCACGACCCGCGAACGACAATGAGCGACTGGATCATTCGCACCGCGGAGCGTCGCGATGTCTCGGACATCCTGCAGATCGAGATCGCCCAGTTTCCTGAGCCGTGGTCGAGGGCGATGATGCTCGAAGAGATCACCGACGTCGAGACGCGTCGGTACCGCGTCGCGGTCGAGGGGACGTCGATTATCGGTTACATGGGTGTGATGTTCGTGCTCGACGAGTTGCACGTCAACACGATTGGCACACTTCCCGGACACGAGAGTCGCGGCGTGGCGACGTCGCTCATGGACGACGCCTGGGCCAACGCCAAGGAGCGGGGCATCGCGCGAGCCACGCTCGAAGTGGCGGCCTCCAACGAACGGGCCCAGGCGCTCTATGCGCGTTACGGGTTTCGTCCCGTGGGGATTCGAAAGAACTACTACGAGCGCATCGGCGAAGACGCCCTCGTCCTGTGGGCCGACCTCGACTAAATGCCTCCGCCCTACGCTGGTCGGGTGACGTTGGTCCTCGGTATCGAAACCAGTTGTGACGAGACGGCGGCCGCCGTGGTTGACGAGGAGTTTCGGGTGCACTCGTCGGTCGTGGAGTCCTCGATCGATCAACACCGCGCCTTCGGGGGAGTGGTACCCGAGCTGGCGGGTCGTGCCCACGTCGCGACCATAGGACCCGTCGTGCGCCGAGCGCTCGAAGAGGCGGACCTGGATCCCACGGCCCCCGCGATCGACGGCGTTGCCGTGACCAGTGGGCCTGGTCTGATCGGGTCGTTGCTCGTAGGTCTCTCGAGCGCGAAGGCGTTGGCGTACGCGTGGGACGTGCCGTTCGTGGGCGTGAACCACCTTGAGGGACACCTCTTCGCGCCACTTCTGGAAGCCCGCGACCTCGAGTGGCCGCTTTTGACTTTGCTCGTGT
>DATHNV010000157.1:0-8783 GCA_035485615.1 Acidimicrobiales bacterium | reverse complement strand
AAGTCACCCCCACTATCACTACGGCAATCTTCGGAGCCTCGGACGGCCTCGTTGCCACGATGGCCCTCATCCTCGCCACCGAGACGCATGGCCGCAAGGTCGTTCTCGCAGCGGCGATCGGGCTCCTGATCGCCGAAGGATTCGGCATGGCGGCGAGCCAGTATCTCTCGGATGTGAAGCGCGACCTTCGCCTGGCGGTCATCATGGGTATCGCCACATCACTCGCCATCATCCTGCCCGCAGTGCCGTGGACCTTCGCCGGCGGGGCGGGCGCGGTGCTGGCATCGTGCGTCATTGGGGTGATTTTGGGCGGCGTGATCGCCTATCTGCGACCGGGCGGATGGGGCGAGTGGATCCAGACCTACGGCGTGCTCATCAGTGTCGGAGCGATCGCGACGCTGGCGGGTCGCCTCACCTAACTCAAGTGGCGCGCTGACGCCCGCGCGACCACTTCTTGTCGCGTTCGTAGAGTGCCTTGAGTTCGTCGACCCGATCACGAGATCCCGAGCCGGTGCCTGGCGAAGGAGCGAACGTCGTCGACTTGGGTACCGGAACATCGTGCAGTGAGTACTGACCGAGCGCGCATCCGGCGAGCAGGGCCGCACCGCGCAGTTGGGCGACGAGGGGCTGGTCAATCTGTTGCACCTCGCGATCCAGACTGTCGGCAAAAATCTGGCACCAGAGCGCGGACTGTGCTCCACCGCCCACCAATCGCACGGGCGAAAGCGTCTGGCCCGCCAGCTTCTCGACGTAGCCAAAGAGCCAGGCGCTGTTGGCGGCCACGCCCTCCATCACTGCGCGCACGACATCGGCGCTCGTGGTGGTGAGCGACAGATTCGACAAGCCCGCGCGAATGTGTTTATTGCTGATCGGGGAACGCTCCCCCGCCAGCCACGGGCTGAAGCGAACCCCGTTGGATCCCGACGGGGACGTCGCCGCCAGTTCGTCGAGTTCGTCGTACGTGGGTGCGACACCGGAGCCAGCCATCACCCCGCGGAGCCACTCGAGAGCTTTGGCACCTGTTTCTTGATTGTCGATCAGCACGTAGGAGTCGTTCGACAGACCAGGGACGGCCGCGATGTTGTGGTTGATGTCCGTTTTTTTGGTCGGCACCGGACAACTGATCCACGACGTCGTGGACAGCGCCAGGTGAGTCTCGTACAGCGAGGTAGCGGCTGCGCCAAGGGCGGCCGCGTGCAGGTCGGGCACGGCCGAGACCACCACGACGTCCCGGGACAGACCCAGATGGCTGGCGACCGATTCGCTCAAAGTCGCAACGACCGATCCAAAGGGCTGTAGCGGAGGGAGGTACTTCTCGTCGAGACCCACCAGCGACAGGAGCCCCGTGTCGTAGCGATACTCATCGAGGTGGCGATTGTCGGTCATCCACATCGCCAGACGCGACGCGTGGGTCGCACTCGCGACACCGGAGAAACGCATCGTTAGGTAGTCGATCGGCTCCATGTACCAACGCGTGGCGTGTGCCACTTCGGGCATCTCGCGCGTAATGAAGTGAATCTGGCCGATCGGATCAGCACCGGCGGTAGACGGTGCCCCACCCGTCTTTCGCACGAATGGCAGAACTTTGCGCGGGTTGTACCCGAGGAACCAGCCGCCGACGGCATCTTGTGTATAGCGACCCCCTCGAACGTCCAGCCACGTGATGCACGGCCCGGTCGGAGTTCCGTTGGCGTCGACGGGAACGGTCGAGGCGTACTGACCGGTCACGGCGACGGCCCTGACGTTGGTTCTCGAGTCGGCAACGCCATCGAGCAGACGTCTCGATGCCGCCAGGATGATCGTCCACCACTCCTTGGCGTCTTGGGTGGCTGCGCCGTCGCTCCCGAAGTGCGTCGTGACCGCATGCACCTCGGTGGCGAGGATCTCGCCATCCAAAGAGACCAACCCGACCTTGGGGCCGCCGGTCCCCAGGTCAATACTCAGGCACAGTTCAGAGTTCACGGTGCGGGAACGGAGGCCTGCTTATCCATCATGTCGGCCATGAAGAACTTGATGACGGCGTCGGCTTCATCAGTCATGCCGCCCGCAACCCCGCCGTAGATGGCCCCGGACTGGGGCGCTTCGTCCTTGTGCTCGAGCGCGTAGGTGACGGCGTCGGCCAAGTCACTGCGCCATCGATCGCTTACGCCGGGCTGAGTTTGGGGACGAGTGACCGCCATGTGCAGCGCGTTGGGATACTGCTGACCATTGAGGCGCCAACCCCGTCGTCGTAGATAGTCATTGACGAGGTAGACGTCGTACTCATCGGAGGTGAACGAAAAGAGAAAAGTCGGCTGACCCATGATCCGCAACGACGGGTGTTCTCGGACTGCTTCTTGCATCGCCATCGACGTCGCAAAGATCGACTCGGCGTAGCGGCGATACCCCTCTCGTCCCAGGTGCACCATGGCGGCCCAGGTAGCCGCGAGTAATCCACCCGAACGAGATCCGTCCATGCCGGGAGAACAGTATTTCCCGCCAGACCAGTCGGTGAGGTAGAAGTACTGGTCGTTGCGCAGCGCCTTGTCGGCAAAGCACAGGACACTCGTGCCCTTGAGCGCGTAGCCGTACTTATGGGTGTCAGCTGAGATCGTCGTCACGCCGGGGACCGAAAAGTCAAAGGGTGCGATGTCGTAGCCCAGCTCGCGACCGAAGGGCAGTATCCAACCACCGAGACAGCCGTCCACGTGTAGACCAATGTTCTTCTCCAGCGCCAGGGCGCCGAGTTCGGTGATGGGGTCAATCGTTCCGTAGCCGTAGTTGCAGGCCGAACCGATCAAAGCGACGGTGTTTTCGTCGATGTGCTCGCTCACCCAGTCGAGGTCAACCTGCGTCGTGATCGGATCGATCGGCGCGATCTTCATGTCGACGCCGAAGAGATGTCCGGCCTTACTGAAGGCGGGGTGCGCGGTTTCGGGCTTGATCATGTTGGGGCGCCCGGACGTCGGGTGGTGTTCGCGATATGCGAGCACCGCGTGGGCAATCGATCCCGAGCCACCCGAGGTGACGAGTCCGGCGGGCGACGTCTCGGTGACGTTGGAGGCTCCGAGAAGATCCAACGTCATGGCAATGATCTCGGCCTCGAACTTGGTGTTGGACGGACACATGTCACGTTGCAGCGAGTTCACGTAGGAGAAGTACGAGAAGGCCTCATTGAGGAAGTCATAGTGATCGTGATCCCCGCAGTACATAGTCCCTGAGCACTGGCCCGTTTCCCACGTGGGATTCTCCGCGTGCGACATGGTCGCCAGGATCGAAAGCACTGCGTCTTTGTCCATGCCGACCTCGGGCAGTGTCCGATGTATCTCAAACTCGTCTTCGTACGGAAAACCAGCCATGGTCGCCTCCTCGCTCTTCGTAGCGTAAGCGACGGGCAAAAGTCCGCTGGACAGCGCAACGATGCCTCGCACTACGCTCAGGCTCAGGCGCACCTGGCGGTCGCTGGGTCGGTCTGTTTAGGAGGTTGACTGATGGATCTGAAGGACCTCTTGAGTCGCGCAAGCGATCACTTATCGGTCGGTCGAGCCTTCGGCAACGCCTACGAGCGAGATGACGCACTCATTATTCCGGTGGCATTCGTCGCGGGCGGGGGCGGCGGAGGCGGCACGAACGATCCGCCGGCTCACACGTCGGTGCGCTTCAATCCCGACCTCGATGACGACGATGACGACGATGACGATGACGACGACGACGAGTTCGGCGCTCCGGACGCCCGCCAGACTCCCATCGGTGGATCCGGCGGCGGTTTCGGTGGCGTCGTTATGCCACTCGGCGTCTACGTCGTGAAAGATGACCGCGTTCGGTGGGTGCCCGCGATCAACGGGACCGCCGTCTTGGTCGCGGCCATTGGACTCATTGGGATACTCGCACGCGCCTCAAAAAGTCGCCACCGCCACTGATTGGTCGGTCGCGCTACGAGTTTGTGTTGTGGCCCTTAATGGCTTTACGCATCAGCTGCGAGAGCTCTGCGCGCTCGTTCGAATCCAGAGCACCAAGGACCTCGTCTTCGAGTGTCTGCTGCGCCGATTCGGCCTGATGTAGTGCCTTGCGACCTTGCTCGGTCATCGTGACAATGTGTCGGCGCCGGTCCGTGGGATCACGTCGGCGCTCCACGAGACCAGAGGCTTCGAGATCGTTGAGCAGCATCACGCAGTAGTTCGTGTCGATACACAGACCTTCAGTCAACTGCTGCTGGGTGGGTTCTTGATACTCGCGCAGGTACGCGAGCACCGCGACCTCTTTCAGCGTCTGACCAAGTAGCTCAGGTGTGCTTCGTCGGTTGATCAATCGTGACAACTGGGTGATCAGAAGGATCGGTCCAGTCGACGAATTTTCCTCCACGGAAATTAATGGTAGCGAGGGACTTATATTCATGCTATAGTGATTATATCAACTTCACGATGATCTTGCACCATCGTTCCTCTTGCTTCACATTCTATCCCGAAAGAAGGTACTTATGACAGATTCACTTACCATCTCATCAGGGCAAACAGATCGCCGCCGCTGGATTGCCCTCGTCGTTGTGTGCCTGGCGATGCTGATGAACGCCCTCGACTCCTCCATTGTCAACGTGGCGCTGCCTTCGATTCAGCGCAGCCTGCACTTCTCGTCGGCGAACCTCACGTGGGTCGTTGACGCCTACCTGATCGCCTTTGGCAGCTTCCTTCTCTTAGCCGGTCGACTCGGTGACTTGATCGGTAGGAAGAAAGTCTTTCTCAGTGGTGTCGCATTGTTTACGACGTCATCGCTCGTGTGTTCCATTGCCTCGAGCCAAGCGATGCTCATCATCGCGCGCTTCTTTCAGGGCATGGGCGGGGCGATCTCGACCTCCGTCATCGTGGCGATCATCGTCACGGAGTTCTCGGGCGCGAACGAACGCGCCAAGGCGATGAGTGCGTACATGTTCGTCGCGGTCGGCGGCGGGTCGATCGGCCTGCTGGTCGGAGGTATTTTGACCCAAGCCGTGAACTGGCACTGGATCTTCGTCATCAATGTGCCCATCGGCATCGTGACGTTCATCCTTGGCGGAATCTTGATCAAGGAGAACGAGGGCCTCGGCGTGCGCGAGGGGCTGGACATACGCGGCTCGATCCTGATGACCGTGTCTCTCGTCATTGGCATCTACGCCATCGTCACCGCCTCCACGTATGGCTGGCTCAGCGCACACACGGTGGGCTTCGGCGCACTTTCGATCGTCTTGATGGGTTCTTTCTTCCTGTTGGAGTCGCGTATCGACAAGCCGATCATGCCTCTGCGCATCATGAAGCTGCGCAGCCTCACGACCTCGAGCGTCGTGCGCGGACTCTCCTTTGCCGCGATGTTCGCCGTGTTCTTCTTCGGCGCCCTTTACCTCGAGCGCGTCTTGGGCTACGACCCGATCCGCACCGGCGTCGCCTTCTTGCCGCTCACTCTGGCGATGGCCTCGATGTCCCTTGGGGCCACCAGTCGACTGCTCGCGCGCTTTGGGCCGATGAAGCTTCTGATCCCCGGAATGACCATGGCCGTGGTGGGCCTGCTGTGGCTCTCGCGCTCAGGAGTGCAGGCGAACTACTTCGTCTCGATCCTGCCTGCGTTCTTGCTGCTCGGCATCGGCATGAGCCTGGTGGCCGTTCCGCTGCTCACTATTGCGATGGCGGATGTCCCGCGCCAGGACGCCGGTCTCGCCTCGGGCATCGTGAACGTGTCCATGTGGCTGGCCTCGTCGGCCGGACTCGCGGTCTTCGGTACCTTGGCGGCCAGCACCTCAAAGGGCCTGCTACACAAGGGCTACTCCCCCGATCGGTCCCTGTTGGCCGGCTATCACCAGGCCTTCTTCATTGGCGCCGTCCTGGCCTCACTCGCGTTGCTCATCATCGTCGCGGTGCTTCGCGCACCGGCGAAAGAGGCCCACGAGGACATCGAAAGCATCGAAGAGGAGATGTCTCACTTCGAGATCGTCGCCGAGTACTAAATCTCAACGCTACCCAGCATTCGTCGCAACGCCGACCAATGCTGGGTAGCGTCTATCTATGAAGCTTGACGTGTACCGCAGCTGCAACTGGCGCGAGAAGCGCCAGGTTCTCGAAGCGTTCTGGAGTTCGCGGGTCGAGTCCACGGGCCGCATCCACGAGGCCGCAGTCCAGTACGCGCCGTACGCGGTGGCGTCGCTGGTAATCGTGGCCCTCGAACTGGTCGTGGTCTTCATCGCCGCTCTATCGCGCGTCGCGGTCGTGAGTTGGATCGCCCTCGTCGTGGAAGCCGTCGTGATCGCCTCACTGTGGTGGGCGGTCCTTCGCTCGCGCGCGTTAAAACAACCCGTCGCCTAATTCGTCGGCGGTTGAGCGCCGCTTCGTGACCACCATCAGACCGGAAAGGTCCGCGCGTACGATTTAGCCATGGCCTCGCACCCACGAGAAGTGAGGGTGGCCAGCCGCAATCTCTGGACGCTCTTAGTGGGACGCCCACTTCGATCCAGCGAAGCGACCAAGGAACAGATCACTCCGGTCCAGGGTCTGCCCGCTCTCTCGCTCGACGCCCTGACGTCGGTGGCGTACGGGCCCGAGGCCATCATCGTGGTCCTGGCCGTCGCCGGGTCCAGCGCACTGCACCTCATCTTGCCCATCACCATCGCGATCGTCGTCCTGCTTGCGATCCTGGTCGTCTCCTATCGCCAGGTCATTGACGCCTATCCCGGTGGTGGTGGCGCCTACGCCGTCTCGCGGGCGAACCTTGGCGTCCACGCCAGCCTCGTAGCGGGCGCCTCGCTGATCGTCGACTACACGCTGACTGTCGCGGTCTCCATTGCCGCGGGTGTCGCCAGTCTGACGTCGGCGTTTCCGAGCCTCACCTCGTACACGGTGCCGATCTGCCTGGGCATTCTCGCGATCATCACCGTGCTCAACTTGCGTGGACTCGGCGACAGCGCCCGCGCGTTCCTCTTGCCGACGTTTGTCTTCATCATCGGACTGCTGGCGATCATCGCGGTCGGTTTGATCCATCCGCTCGGCCTGCACGCACCCGAACCGGGGAGATCCTTGCTCTCGACCCACGGACTCCAGGTCGTGTCGATACTCCTCATTCTCAAGGCGTTCTCGGCGGGGTGCAGTGCGCTGACCGGCGTCGAAGCAATTGCCAACGGAGTGCCACTCTTCAGGCCGCCTCGAGCCCAACGGGCCAAGCGAACGGAGCTCTTGTTGGGCCTCATCCTCGGCGCCATGCTCCTCGGCCTCGCCACCCTGGCGCACCGTTGGCACGTTGGACCGCGTTCGCACGTGACGGTCCTGAGTCAGATCATGGGTCTCGCCGTTGGTCGGCACTGGGCGTATTACGTTGTCTCACTCACGATCACCGTGGTACTCGCCCTGGCGGCCAATACTTCGTACGGGGGCCTGCCGGTACTCGCGAGTCTCCTCGCTCGCGACAACTTCCTCCCGCACATCTTCGGTCTGCGCGGCGACCGTCAGGTCTTTAACAGCGGCATCTGGGTCCTGGCATCGCTCTCGGCGATCTTGCTCATCGCGGTGGGCGGGAACACCAACGAGCTCATTCCTCTCTTCGCAATCGGGGTCTTCACGGGCTTCACGCTGTCCCAATCGGGCCTCGTGGTGCACTGGTGGCGTGCGCGCCCCAAGCGGTGGCGCTATCACGCCACGGTGAACGCCACGGGGGCGATCGTGACGGGACTCGCCACGGTCATCTTCCTGCTCACGAAGTTCACCGAGGGTGCGTGGATCGTGGTTGTCGCGGTACCTATCTTCATCGTGATGTTCCTGCGCATTCACGCGTACTACGACCGAGTCGCCGTTGAACTTGGCATCGGGGGCGTTCCGCCGCAGCCGGAAGGTCGCGACACCCTCGTCATTGTGCCGATTGTGAATGTCTCCAATCTCACGAGCGACGCGCTGTCCGAAGCACTCTCGATGGGACAGCGAGTCATCGCGGTCACCGTTGTTGTGGAGGGTGACACGAGCAAGGAGCGCGAAGAGGAACTGACCAACCAGTGGAACGCATGGAATCCGGGAATACCCCTGCAGGTGCTGCGCACCGAATACAGCTCGGTAGTCGAACCGATCTGTGAGTTCATTGATGAGCAAAGAACATCCACCGGCGATCAGATCGTCGTGCTCATTCCCGTGTTGATGCCGGCAAAGATCCGATACCGGATCCTGCACAATCAACTCGACGTCGTACTCAGTCGAGAACTTCGCAAACGCCCCGACGTCGTCGTCGCGCGGGTACAGATCGCTCTTCCCGCGCCGCGCGCCCACGCCAGGCGATCAACCGCGAAGAGCCGAGGCGCCAAAGGCAAGAATCGCAGGGGCTGAGACACCCACGTCGACACAGAAGAGCCGGCCCGCCAGAGAGTCCGAGCGACGCTCCTCGTCGCTCATCCGCTCCTGTCCCGTCGTGATGTAGAGCGTGGTGCCACCGGAACCTCCGATCGCGCACGACGTCACTTGACGAGTTTCGACTCGCACGCTAGTGAGCAACTCCCCGTTCGGTGAGTACTGGCGCACGCCGTGTCCGTTGAAGAGGGCAACCCACAGGTCGCCGTTGTCGTCGATGCACATCCCGTCGGGATAGCCCTCGCGCTCACCATCGAGTTGCACCACCACCCGCCGTCGCAACGGCAGACCATCGGCGTCGAGTTCAAAGGCGCTGACGGCAGCCGTGGCGGTATCGATGTAGTACATCGTTGAGCGGTCCGCGCTCCATGCGAGCCCGTTCGAGATCGTCACGCTCTCCAGGACCGTCGTCACCCCGGAGACCTCGTCGAAGCGATAGAGACTTGCTCGACCCTCTGC
>DATHNV010000156.1:0-4396 GCA_035485615.1 Acidimicrobiales bacterium | reverse complement strand
AGCTTGCGGTGCGGATCGATAATGAACATGAAGTCAAGGTGAATACTCATCACGTCCCCAGGCACGTTCTCAACATCAATACCGTACGTCCTCCAGAGTGCGCGCATCTCTTTGGTCTTGCCCGTCACGAAATAGAAGTTCGGCACGGTGCCCAGTTCATGGATCTTGATGAAGTGGCGCACGTCAGCCAGGGTCTCGTGCAGCGGATTGGCGGCCACGACGACGATATCGAGGGGGGCCGAGGCCGGAAGTTTCGAGCGGACTTGGCGAAGTTGGGCCGCGAGCAGAGGGCAGTCGGTCCAGCACACGGGGTCGAGAAACGTGAGCAGCGTGTAGCGCCCGTTGTGCTCGCCCAGGCGATACGGGTGGCCGAACTGATCGGTGAGCGTGAAACTCGCGACCTTGGAGTGCAGCGCCACCGGATTGGTCTGATTGGCCGCGAAGAAGAACGTCGGCTCGGCCGCGGACACCGAAGCGACGCCCATGGAGACCACCGAAAAGATGATCATGCCCGCGGCGAAGGCGGCGGCGACCGCGCCGGAACTCGAGCGCAGTTCTTCGGGCAGTCGGCGCGGCAGGGCCGGGGCGGAGCGCAACGCCGGTCGGGCGCAAAACGTCAAGAGCGCCAGGGGAATCAGCGAGTTGATGTCGGTACCGACCCCGCCAAAGATGGCGACGTCTTCTCCGATGATCCAAAAGATCACCGCACCGACGACAAGTGCGACGACGGGCCAGTTGATACTGTGCGTGCTCGCGTACCACAGGCCCGCTGCGCACACGACCAACCACAAAATCACGGCCACGTTGAATCCCCCACCCAACGTCCCCGCGATATCTCCGCCGTGGCGAACGATCCACGAGAGGGCGTGTGGCTGAGGCGTCGAGGTCATCGCTTTGGTCATCGCGGTGAGAGCATTCGAGTTACCACCGTGCCAGAACTCCGCCGAGGGCAGGCTCTGGAGAACCGCCGCGACCAAGAGGACGATGGCCACTAGTCGTAGAGTCCAACGCGAAAAGTGCTCCTGAAAGAAGGCGGGCGGTAGAGCGAGCCAGACCGCGGCCACCACGTAAAACAGCGTTGCGCCCGGCCAACCAAAGAGTATTGAGGCACCCTTGGCGAAGGCACCCCCGGCGCCATTTCCCACCAGCCATATGAGTGATCCCCAACCCGCAGCGACGACGGCCGCAGCGCGCCCGACGGCTCCGTTCGACACAATCAGGGCGACACCGATGCCCACCTGGATCCATGCGGTACCCGTGGCCAAGGCGATTGGATGGGCGTTCCATAGCGAGACGCTGCTCAGAATCAAAGAGTGCAAGAACGTCGGCGCGCCGGCAATCGTCGGCTTGACGACCGCGTCGGCCAGCCCCAAGGGCATGGACGGCTGAAACTGCAGGATGCCGTCAAAGACCCATATCAGGCCGAAACCGATGCGCAAAATAGTGCGAGCCCGGGGCTCAGAGAGTCCCGCCGGCGACAAGTTAAATGTCGTGAGTCGACGCAGCAACGTGGCCCCCAGCAGTAGGGCGAGGCCAATGCCAATGATCCAGTAGATGCTCGTGACGTAGAGGTGATGATGAAAGAGCGAGACAATCGTCGGGTTGGTCAACGAGATGTTGTCGTTTCCCATGCCCGGCATTTAGTGCTCCTATGCTCCCTCGAGCAGCCTCTGGGAGATCGACGACAACACACCGTTCACGAACGATGACGACCCGTCAGTGGAAAAAACCTTGGCCAGCTCGACGGCTTCGTCCAGAATAACCGCGACCGGTGGCGGGTTTTCCATCAGCATCTCGCCGATGGCGAGGGTCATGATGAGCCGATCAACCAGCGCGATGCGTTCTAACGGCCAGTCGATGGAGAACTCACTGATCAGTGCGTCGGCTCGATCCTGGTGCAGCGACGCCGACGTCACCAACTCGACGGCGTAGGCGTCGGGACGCGTGTTCAACTCGTTGAGCACCACCGCCACGGTGCGGTCCTTGATCGCCGACTCGTACAGGATCTCCAGGGCGCGTTCGCGCGCGCGGCGCCGACTCAGGCCGAGTTCGCTCACCCTACGCTCGGGTCATGTATTCGCCCGTGCGGGTGTCGACCTTGATGATCTCACCCGGGCCGACGAATAGCGGCACCTGGACCACGTAGCCCGTGGTCAGGGTCGCAGGCTTGCGCGCTCCCGACACCCGATCGCCCTGGACGCCGGGCTCGGTGTCCGAGATCGTCAGCTCCACCGAGGCCGGCAGTTCGACGCCGATGATCTCATCTTGGTAGGAGATCAGCATGGCTTTACCGGTCTCGACGAGAAAGTTCGTCGCCTCACCCAGACTCTTGGACGACACCGGGACCTGGTCGTAGTTGCTCTGGTCCATGAAGATGTAGTCGTCGCCATCGCGGTACAGGTACTGGGTGTCGCGCTTGTCGATGATGGCCTGCTCGAGGCGCTCGTCTGCGCGGTAGGTCCGCTCGATTACGGCCCCGGTGCGGGCGTTGCGAAGTTTGGTGCGTACGAACGCCCCACCCTTACCCGGCTTCACGTGCTGAAACTCGATGACGGTAAAGAGGCCTTCGTCGATCTTGAGAGTGATGCCGTTTCTGAGGTCAGAGGTCGATATAGCGGCCATGGGCCAGATTGCCTTTCGCGAATTGTGCGTTATTCATTCTAGTTAGCGCGTCGAGCGGCCGATCTAGGACGACGACACGAGACGCTCGACCGCTTCAAAGGCGAGGTCGTAGCCGAGCGCGCCGAATCCCGCAATCGTGCCGCTCACGACCCCGGCAATCGTGCTGGTGTGTCGGAAGGGCTCGCGAGCCGCGGGATTCGAGAGGTGCACCTCGATCTTGACCCCGTCAAAGGTGGCCAGGGCGTCCGCGAGAGCCCAGGACGTGTGCGTCAGCGCGCCGGCGTTGATCACAATGGCCACGCACGTACCGCGGGCCTCGTGCACGGCTTCGATGAGATCGCCCTCAAAGTTGGACTGCTCGTCACGCACCTCATAGCCCTTCGCTTCGGCGAGCCCGCGAAAGTGAGCGATGTGCTCAGCCAACGTCGTCGTGCCATAGATCTCGGGACTGCGCGTCCCTAGGAGGTCGAGATTGGGCCCCGACAACAACAAAATGGTTCCGCTCACGACTCTCCTTTGAACCGATCCAGTACGTTACCCACGAAGGCGCGCTCGAGCCCGCTCACGAGTGAGAAGCCCTCGGGGCCATCGAGCACGAAGCTGAGATCGTGGCGAGCCTTCTTGTCGAACGTCATGGCATCGAGGATCTCGTCGGTCCCGTACGAATTCGACAAGTGACGCTCGAGTTCCAGGGTGCCGAGCACCTCGTCGTGATACGTCACGACGTCCTCGCTGACGCGGTCCAGTGCGCGCGCCAGACGTGCGGCGAACGCGAGACCGATGGCCACCGCCTCGCCGTGGCGCAGTTCATCGGAACCTCGGGACAGCGCGATCTTCTCCAACGCGTGAGCGAGCGTGTGCCCGTAGTTCAGGAGCACTCGCCGCCTCCCTTCGCGCTCGTCGTCGCTCACAATGACGACCTTGAGACCCACCGACACCTCGATTAACTCAGGGAGCGACGCTCGGTGCAGCGACGCCACGTCACGGCGCTCGAGAATCCAGCATTTCGCTACTTCACCCAGACCGCTGCGCCGTTCACGCTCGGGCAAACTCGTGAGCACACTCGGGTCGCAGAGCACGCCAAGGGGCTGGTGAAATGACCCCACCAGGTTCTTACCCGCCGGAAGATTGATCCCCGTCTTTCCGCCAATCGCCGCGTCGACCTGGCCCACCAGCGACGTAGGAATCTGCACGACCCCGATGCCCCGTAGGTACACCGCCGCCGCGAAGCCGGCGAGGTCGGTGACAGCCCCACCTCCGAGCGCCACCACGACGTCGTCGCGCGAGAGGCGAAGCTCGGCGAATGAGTCAAGGAGCCCTTCCAACGCCATGAAGGTCTTGGCCGATTCTCCGTCGGGCGCGTAAAGCGTGTGTTGGGCGAGACCGGTGTCAACCTCACACCACGGTTGCGCCGCCAGCGCGGAGGTCGTGACGACCACCGCGGACTGCGCACGTGGGGAGCGCTCGGCGATCAACTTTGCCAGTCGCTGGCGCGCACCGTCTTCCACCACGACGTCATATCCCCGGTCCCCCAGTTCGACGTGGAAGTTCACGATCGAACGTTCTCGGCGACGTCCAGCACTCGTTCCAGCACGTCGTCAATAGAACCCGACGCGTCAATGCGGGTCCGCGCGCACGCGCGATACCACGCCTCGCGTTCGGCCCGAAGTCGGCCCAGCGACTCGGCGTGGTCACTGCCGAGCAGGGGTCGCTCCCCGCTCGCCACGCGCTCGAGCAGCGTGGCGTCATCGACGTCCAGCCAGATCGCGTTCGC
>DATHNV010000155.1:0-5851 GCA_035485615.1 Acidimicrobiales bacterium | reverse complement strand
CGCGTCACCGAACACGATGTTGGCGCTCTTGCCGCCCAGCTCCAAGGTGACGCGCTTGACCTGTGCCGCGCACCCTTCCATGATGACCCGCCCGACCGCGTTGGATCCGGTGAAGCAGACCTTGCGCACCGCGGGATGCGTGACGAATCGGTTTCCCACCATCGAGCCGTCTCCCGTGACGACCTGGAACACCCCTTCGGGGATACCGGCCTCGAGCGCGAGTTCGCCGAGGCGAATGGCGGTGAGAGGCGTGAGGACGGCGGGCTTTAAGACGACGGTGTTGCCCGCGGCGAGCGCCGGGCCGAAACCCCATCCCGCGATCGGCATGGGAAAGTTCCATGGCACGATGATGCCCACGACGCCCAGAGGTTCATAGAAGGTGAGGTCGATTCCACCCGCGACGGGAATCTGCTTGCCCGAGTGTCGCTCCGGTGCGCCCGAGTAGTAGTTGAGGACGTCGCGCACGTTGCCGGCTTCCCACCTCGCGTTGGAGATGGTGTGACCTGAGTTGGCGACTTCGAGTTGGGCGAGTTCCTCGTTGTGCGAATCGACGACGTCGGCAAATCGGCGCAGCAAGCGCGCTCGGTCCGCCGGGGTGACCTTCTTCCATGCGGGGGCAATTTTCGCCGCCTTGTCGATCGCCGCGTCCGTCTCTTCGATGCTCGCGAGATTGATACTCGTGATCTCCTTCTCGGTCGACGGGTTGATGATGCCCAGCGTGGTGCTCATAAACGTTCGAATCCTCGGTAGCGTTCCCAGTCTGTGACCGCCGCGTCGAACGCGGCGACTTCAATGCGGGCGGCGTGCGCGTAGTGGTCGACGACTTCGTCGCCGAAGACATCGCGGGCGACCGCACTCGCGTCGAAGAGTTCGGCCGCCTGGCGCAGCGACGTGGGCACGCGCGGTGCATCCGAGAGATAGGCGTTGCCCTCAAAGGCGGGCGCCAAGGGGAGTTCCTCATCGACACCTCGCAGTCCGGCGGCGACCAGCGCGGAGATCGCGAGGTAGGGGTTGACGTCACCGCCCGGAATGCGGCACTCCACGCGAAGCGAAGGACCGTGTCCCACGACGCGAAACGCGCAGGTGCGATTGTCGAGTCCCCACAGCAGCGCGGTGGGCGCGAAGGAGCCTTCCACAAATCGCTTGTAGCTGTTGATGTTGGGCGCGAGGAAGAGGGAGAACTCGCGAGCGTAGGCGATCTGTCCGGCGAGGAAGTGCTCGAAGACCGGTGAGAAACCGTGATTTCCATCGCCGGCGAAGACCGACTCATTGTTCTCATCGCGCAGCGACAGATGAATGTGACAGGAGTTGCCCTCACGCTCGTTGTACTTGGCCATGAAGGTGATGCTGCAGCCCTCTTGGGCCGCAATCTCCTTGGTGCCCAACTTAAAGAGCGAGTGCTCGTCGCACTTGTCGACCAACTCGGCGTACTTAAAGGCGAGTTCGTGCTGACCGTAGTTGCACTCGCCCTTGAGCGATTCGACGATCATCCCGGCACTCCTCATCGAGCGTCGCACTCGTCCGAGCACTCCTTCGACCCGCGAGGTCCCGAGCAGCGAGTAGTCCACGTTGTACTGGTTCGAAGGGGTCAGTCCCCGGTACCCGGCGTCCCAGGCGTCCTCGTAGGTGTCCTCGAACATGATGAACTCCAGCTCGGTGCCGGTGAGTCCGCTCCAACCGCGCGCAGCGAGTTGCCCCACCTGATTTTGAAGTATCTGTCGGGGAGAGACGGCGACGGGATCACCGTGGACCGTCTCGACGTCGGCGAAGATAATCACGGTCTTGTCGTGCCAGGGGACGATGCGAATCGTGGTGTAGTCAGGAGCAAAGGCCAGGTCGCCGTACCCTCGCTCCCACGACGTCAGCGCGAATCCGTCGACCGTATTCATGTCGACGTCCGAGGCCAGCAGATAGCTGCATCCCTCCACGACGCCTTCGAGTAGGTCATTCATGAAGAAATCGGCGTCGATTCTCTTGCCCTGGAGGCGGCCCTGCATGTCGGTGATGGCCATGATGACGGTGTCAATCTCGCCACTTTCGATGTGCGCGACAAGCTCTTTTCGGGTCAGTCGGCCCCTGGTTGAAGTACTCATACGCCCCCTCGAACACTGATTTGGCCATGGTAGTCGCGCGAGTTGCGAACTCATTTTGGTGCTCGCATTTCTCGACGTCGCGTTCAGTGCGACGATGTCGCGATGATGTGCGGCAGTACCGAACAGTTATTCAATTTTTTGCGGCGACCAAGAATCGGTTCAGTATTCGCTCGAACACCATTTGCTAAGGCGTGGTGCGAACTCTAGGCTCGCGCCAAATGTTGTTGTAACGCCATGAGGGGGACAGTTACATGGATGATCAGCTGAGCGCTGCATCACAAAGCACAGACGCCGACGAGCAGCGTCTTCACCAAATGGGCTACGCGCAGGAGCTGCATCGAGGACTGAGCAGGTTTTCCAACTTTGCCATTTCCTTTACGATCATCTCGATCCTGTCGGGCTGCCTAACTCTGTACAGCTACGGGCTGAATCACGGTGGCCCGCCCGTCATGATCTGGGGCTGGGTCATCGTTGGTGGGCTAGTGCTCTTTGCCGGTCTGTCGATGGCCGAGATCTGCTCCGCCTTTCCCACGGCCGGTGGTCTCTACTACTGGTCGGCCAAACTGGCGCCGGGTAAGAGCGGCCCGATCTGGTCGTGGTTTACCGGATGGTTCAATCTCCTCGGTCAGGTCGCTGTCACCGCAGGCATCACGTTCGGGTGCGGGTACTCGATTGGCGAGTTCATCTTCCTCGTCTCGGGCAACTCGCTGTGGACTGACAACCGCCACGTGGTGCTGCTGACCGGCATCCTCCTCTTGATCCAAGGTTTGATCAACACGTTTGGCGTCAACATCGTGTCGCTCTTCAATCGCGTCTCGGTTTGGTGGCACCTGACCGGCGTCACGGTGATTGTGATTCTTCTCTTCATCGCTCCGCACTCGCACAGTCACCAGAGCGGCAGTTTCCTCTTCGGTTCGGGAGGCTATGACGCGTTCAAGGGACTGTCAGGCTTCGCCGTACCCTTCTACATCTTCTTGTTGGGACTGCTCGTCGCTCAGTACACCTTCACGGGATACGACGCCTCGGCCCACGTAACCGAAGAGACTCTCGACGCCGCGGTCTCGGGACCGAGGGGGATCGTGTCCTCGATCTGGGTGTCCTGGATCGCCGGCTTCATTCTTCTCATCGGCGTGAGCGAAGCCATCCCTCACTTCGTTCATGGATTCTCGGTGAACATCGCGGGAACGAGTTACACCAGTTATGCGCAGTTCGCCCAAGGCGTGCCGTGGGGCAACATCTTCGTGTACTCAACGGGCAAGGTACTCGGCGAACTGCTGGTACTGGTCGTGATCGGCGCGCAGTTCTTCTGTGGCATCGCCTCGGTTACCGCCAACTCGCGAATGATCTACGCCTTCTCGCGTGACGGGGCGGTACCTGGATCTTCCTACTGGCACCACGTCAGCAAGCGCACGCGCGTTCCCGTGCACTCCGCGTGGTTCGGCGCAGTGGGTGCCTTCATCTTGGTGACGCCCGCCCTCTTGCCCGGCTCCGGTGGCACGACCGCCTACGCGGCGGTGACGTCCATCGCGGTGATCGGCCTGTACGTCGCGTACCTCATCCCGGTCTTCTTGCGGCGAATCAACCCGTCGGCCTTCACCCCGGGCCCGTGGAAGTTGGGCAAATGGGGTCCCGTGTTCGGGTGGATCGCCATTGTGTGGGTCGTCTTTATCTGCATCCTGTTCATGCTCCCCACCGTGAAGCCGATCAATGCGGACACGTTTAACTACACCCCGGTCGCCGTGCTTGCTGTCATCGGATTTGCGGGTATCTGGTATGCCGTCTCGGCGCGCAAGTGGTTCAAGGGACCCAAGGTCCAGGGTTCAGCAGAAGAGCTTGCCGAGATCGAGCGAGAGCTGAGCATCTAGTTCGAATTGATCGAACCTCGCTGACGCGGAGTCTCCCCGCGTCAGCGAGGTGCATGGTCTCTTGTCCATTACCTTGCAGTACGCCTCGACCCACGAAGAGTGGGGCATCTCATCTCGTAGACTCTCGCCAACGAGCGAAGGGAATGCGGTGCGACGCACGCGAATCGTAGCGACTATTGGTCCGGCCTCCGAATCAGACGAAAAGCTAAAGGAACTAGAGACAGCGGGCGTCGACGTCTTTCGGTTGTCCTTCGCTCACGGCGACATTCCCTCGGGGATTGAGCGCCTCCGCCGCGTGCGTAGCGTCGTGCCGGACGTCGCGATCATGGTTGATATTCCCGGTCCGAAGATTCGCGCGGGATCTTTTGGCACGTCACCGGTGGCTCTGACCGTCGGCGGTGAAACGATTCTTGAGGAAGCCTTTGGTGAGGTCTCGACCGCCGAGCGGATCACCGTGGAGCGTGACCACGTGCTGAGTCAACTCCGAGTGGGGGACCGCGTTCACATCGGCGACGGGGGTGTATCACTCGTCGTCACCAACGTTGGTCCCATCGTGGAGGCGAGAGTGACGTCGGGCGGTGCGGTCATGGGCAAGCCGGGTCTTTCGCTGCCCTCTTCCGTCATGGACGACCGACTGCCGACCGAGGAAGATCGGCGCCGCCTCGAGGCGCTGCGCAGCGAGGAGTTCGAGATTCTCGCCGTCTCCTTTGTGCGATCGGGCTTTGACGTCGAGAGCGTGCGCGCGGTCCTGTCGCGACCGGACGTAATGATCATGTCCAAGATCGAGACGGGCGAAGGAATCGAGAATCTAAACGAGATCATCGAACACTCGGACTCACTCATGGTCGCGCGCGGCGACCTCGGTGTTCGCCTGCCCATCGAAGAAGTGCCCCACCTTCAAAAAGAGATCGTGCGCCTCGGCATCCGTTACGCGAAGCCGGTCGTGGTGGCCACCCAGATGCTCGAATCGATGACGCACGCTCAGGTGCCCACGCGCGCCGAGGTGACCGACGTGGCAAACGCAGTGCTGGACGGAGCGAGTGCCGTGATGTTGAGCGGTGAAACCGCGATCGGAGAGGATCCCGTCGGCACCGTCGTGACGATGGACCGCATCGTACGCCGCGCCGAGACGTCCTTTCCCTACGCCGAATGGGGAGCGGGACTGGGCATTCAGGATCTCGTGGCGTCGAGCACGCAGGCCCAGCGGGTCACCGCCGCCATTACTGGTGCGGCGTGGCGCGCCGCGATGGACGAGAATGCCGTAGCTATCGTGGCCTGCACGAGGTCCGGTCTCACGGCTCGAGCGATCTCGCGCTTTCGCCCGCCGATGCCCATCGTCGTGCTCACGCCGAACGTGTCGACCGCACTTCAGCTGCGCAGCTCGTGGGGCGTCCAGGAGACCTTTGTTACTCCGCTCCAGGACATCGATGGACTCTGCGACTACGCCGTGACCAAACTCAAGGAAACGGGTTTTGCCAAACCCGGCGATCCCGTTGTCGTGATGGCGGGATCCGCGTCGAATCAAGCTGCCGTGACCGACACGGTGCGCATGATCATCGTTCCCTAGAACAACATCTGGACCCATTTTCGACAGAAAATAGGCTCTTTGCCTAGCATTTTTGCATGGCCATCTTGGAGATCTCAGCAGACGTTTCGTCCGCGCAACCTGTGCCGATCCGTGCCGCCTTGGTCAATTTGGTCGACGGAACGATCACCCCAACGTCGAATGGATTTCGCGTGGAGGGCGTCGTCGAGGGCGTGGATCCCGAGACGGCCAATCGCCAACTCTTTACAACGTTGCGTCGCATTGAGCCGCGCACCACGCTGCGCGCGCAGTGGAAGGTTGATGGAACGATTCACCGTTTCGTGGACCTGACGGCCCAGCGCACGTTC
>DATHNV010000154.1:0-2461 GCA_035485615.1 Acidimicrobiales bacterium | reverse complement strand
CCGGCAACATCGTGACCAACACGTATATCGCCGGACTCGGATTGGATCTACCGATCCTCAAGTCCCAGAGTTGGCCGCATCACGTCGCTAAGGCGATGAAGCACTACATCAAGACCGAAGAGCGCTTAGAGAAGTACATGCAGACGTGGATGGATGAACCCCCGGCAGAGCGTTCGGGCAATCTCGCCAACGTGCAGTACGAACTCTTCAACGCGGACCACGTGGCCGACAAAGTGCGTGCGCTCTTGGGACTGCCTCCGATTTACGGTTGACCGAGCGAGTGCGGCGCACGTTCGTGTGACGCCGTTGATTTTTCGCACGTCGCGCGACCTGTCACGATCTTGCAACAATTTGCGTCACAGGGGCGTCACGGTGCTCCCCTAATGTAAAACGGTGAAAAGAAAACTCGCCGTCATCGAGTTACTGAAGCATCGCGAACCCGGTCTGTTGATCACGGGTCAGGCGATCTCCAACTTCGGTGATGGCGTCGCCAACGTGGCTCTCACGTTGCTCGTCCTTGACACCACGCACAGCGTGACGGCTTTGGGTTGGTTCGCGGCCGCCCGTATGACCCCTCAGATCATTTTCCTGTTGGTCGGCGGAGCGATCGTCGACCGATTCTCTCGGCGTCTGCTGCTCATCCTCTCGGACACCGTGCGCGCGGTCTTGACGGCCGGGATCGTTCTCGCCCTGTTGACGCACTCGCTGCACTACTCAGAGTTGATCGTCTTTGCCGTCATCTTCGGCTGCTTCGATGCACTCTTTTATCCGTGCATCGCCGCCTTCACCCCCGAGATCATCGGTGAAGAACTGCTACCCGCCATGAACGCCGTGCGACCCCTCGCCAACACCCTGATGGGCAACACGATTGGACCGGCCGTGGGCGGTCTGCTCGCCGCCTTCAGCACGACGCTCGCCATCGGAATCGACTGCGCCACGTTCGTGCTCAGCGCGATCGCCCTGTACTTGATGAAGGCGACGCCCAAGCCCCACGTCAAAGAGGGCTCGACCGTCATCGGCGACATCAAAGAGGGTCTCCACTACGTCGTGCGCACCCGCTGGCTCTGGACCACGTCGGTCTCGGTCACACTCGTGAACGCCTTCGTCCTTACGCCCATGTTCGTGCTCATCCCCTTCTTCTTTCGCCACAACTTGCACCTCGGCAAGGACTACGTGGGATTTGGCATCGCGCTCGCCGGCGTCTCCGGTGCGATTGGGGCACTCATCGTGGGTAACCTGCGCATGCCCAAGCGTCGGATTCGCATGATGTGGACGTACTGGTTGATCGGTTCGGCCACCGCGCTGGTCATGGGGGTCGCCACCAACTTTTGGGAGATCGAGATCTTTCCCATCGTGGTCTCGCCGATGATCATTTTCGGCAACGTGATCTTTGAGTCCATGATGCAGACTGAGGTTCCCCGCGAGTTGCTCGGTCGCGCGTCGTCGGTCGACTGGTTCGTCTCGCTCGGCGTGGTGCCGATCGGGCTCGTCGTGGCCAGTCAGGTGGCGAACGTCGTGGGGGTCCGTGCGTACTTCGTCATCTTTTCCATCATCTGCCTCGTGCCGGGCCTCTGGATTCTGATCTCTCCCAAAATCAACGCGATCGACGCGGATCGGGTCAAGCAAACGGTAGCTTCGGAGCACTAGCGAGGGAGAGCCCCACGAGGCGTGCCCCCTTGCGCGCTTCGCCGGGGTAGATGAGATCCGGTCGAAAGCTACGCCCCTTGGCTTCGCCCACGCGACCGCCTCGCACCTCGATCCACTCCTCGCCCGTCGCCTCGTTCACGACGTGGGCAACGAAGGTGAAGTGCTGACGTCGCTCTTTGGGCGCGTCCACGACCACCGGGTCACCGTCGCGCACGCCGTTCCAGGCGCTCGAACGCACGATCTGCCCGCGTCTGATCACGGCGGGCTTCTTGCGCATGTCTCCATTGTTACCGACCCGACGTCACAGGCGAGACCTAGCGTGAGTACGTGGCATTCGAACAAACCCTCCCCCAGTCGCTCTCGCCCTCGCGCCTGGCCGACTTCCAGGCCTGTCCTCGTCGCTACCAGTACGCCTCCATCGAACGCATTCCCCAGCCCGCGAGCTACGCGACGGCCAAGGGTCGATTCGTGCACTTCGTCTTCGAGCAGCTGTTCCTTCTCCCCGACGCCGAGCGCACCATTGAACGCGCCCGAGAGTTCATACCCGTCGCCGTCGACGAGGTTCTGACCGAGGACGTGAGAGCCGACATCGAACTCGATGACGCCACGATGACTCGCCTTCTCGAGGAGACCGAGGCGATCATTGTGTCGTATTTTGCGATGGAAGATCCGCGCGCCGTCCAGCACGAGGGTGTCGAACTGCGCATCGGCGTGGACGTCGACGGCACACCGTTGTACGGCATCTTGGACCGGCTCGACCGGGACCCCGACGGTTCACTCACGATTGTCGACTACAAGACCGGCGGCCTGCCGA
>DATHNV010000153.1:0-5715 GCA_035485615.1 Acidimicrobiales bacterium | reverse complement strand
GAGAAGAACAAGATCAACGACCGCGAGCGCATTGAGATGAAGAAGTACTGCCAGTGGGAGCGCAAGCACACCTTGCACAAGGAGACCCGCTAAGGGCGCCGATGGGGCGTTTCGGCGGTGGTGGTAGGATTGACGTCCCTGGGGACACGGTTCGTTGCGGGCTGGGTCGCCATAGGGCAGTGGCTCAATTGGTAGAGCACCGGTCTCCAAAACCGGTGGTTGGGGGTTCGAGTCCCTCCTGCCCTGCTCGAAGATTGATTTCGAAGCGACAGACGAAGTAACGAACGAGAGTACAGAGTGAACCGCGAACAAAAGCGCATGATGCAGCGACAGGGTCAGGTGGGTGCCGATGGCGCCCCCGCGTCTCGTCGCACGTCCGTGGACGACGTCCAGCGCCGACGCTCCGAGCGCGCCACGCCGGGCGAGTTCTTCTCTCAGGTCCGCCAGGAGATGCGCCAGGTCTCGTGGCCCACGCGCCCCGAAGTCATGAACTACACCTCGATCGTCCTGTTCGTCTTGGTCTTTATGACCGCACTGATCTTTGGCCTGGGTGTGGCCTGTTCGCACTTCGTGTCGTTTCTTTTCACAAAGTAGGAATTCATGAGTGACGTAGAAACCCACACTGACGTTGAGGAGTCGCCCGAAGAGGAGATCCTCGACGTCACCATCATTGACGAGGACGATGAGCCGGTCGTCGAAAGTGCCTTTGATCGCCCGGGTCGCTGGTACATCGTGCACACGTTCGCCGGCCACGAGCAAAAAGTCATCGGCGCGCTCAACAACATCATCAAGAGCCGCGAGCTGAGCGACTCGATCTACGAGATCTACCTGCCCGAAGAGGACGTCACCGAGTTCAAGTCGGGCAAGAAGGTCACCGTCTCCAAGCGCATGTTCCCGAGCTACCTGCTCATTCGCTGCGAGCCCGACCCCGAGATCTTCTACGTCATTGGCTCAACCCCCGGCGTGACCGGATTCGTGGGCGCCGAAAAGACCAGGCCCACGGCCCTCACGCGCCGCGAGGTCGACAACATCATTCGTCCCCACGTCGAAGGCGTGGAGGTCCCCGTCGCCAAGCGTCGCATGCCGACCCACGAGTTCGAAGTCAACGACACGGTGCAGATCAAAACCGGCCCCTTTGCGACCTTCTCGGGTCACGTGGCGGAAATCAACGAAGACCAGCTCAAAGTCAAGGTGCTGGTCGACATCTTCGGGCGCGAGACCCCGGTGGAGCTGGACTTCACCCAGGTCACGAAGCTCTAGAACGAAGTAAGGAGAACGGCCATGGCCAAGAACGTTGTCGCAATCGTCAAGATTCAGCTCGAAGCGGGTGGAGCGACGCCCGCCCCGCCCGTGGGTACCGCACTCGGGCCACACGGGGTCCAGACGATGGAGTTCTGCAAGCAGTACAACGCGGCGACCGAGTCGATGCGCGGCACGGTCATCCCGGTCGAGATCTCGATCTACGACGACCGTACCTTCACCTTTATCCTGAAGACCCCGCCGACCCCGGTTCTGTTGCGTCAGGCCGCCGGTATCGCCAAGGGCGCGCACCTCGCCGGTCGAGAGACCGTCGCGAGCGTGACGATGGACCAGGTCGAAGAGATCGCCAAGACCAAACTGAAGGACCTCAATACCGACGACGTCGAGATGGCCAAGCTCCAAGTGGCCGGCACCGCGCGTTCAATGGGTATCAAGGTCGCGGGCTAGGAGAGTCATGAAGCACGGTAAGAACTACACGAACTCGCTGGCCCAAGTGGACCGCGAAGAGCTCCTCGGCGTCCCCGAGGCGCTGGCGAAGGTGAAGTCGCTCGCCACAGCCAAGTTCGACGAGACCGTCGAACTCGCCGTGCGCTTGGGCGTCGACCCTCGCAAGGCCGAACAGATCGTGCGCGGCACGCTGTCGCTGCCCGCAGGAACGGGCAAGACCAACCGTGTGGTGGTGTTCGCCGCGGGTGAGGCCGCGCAGGCCGCGCGCGACGCGGGCGCCGACGAGGTCGGCGCGGAAGACCTGGTGGCCAAGGTCGCCGGGGGATTCCTGGACTTTGACGTCGCGATTGCCACACCGGACCTCATGGGTCAGGTCGGTGGACTGGGTCGCGTGCTCGGACCTCGCGGCCTGATGCCCAACCCCAAGACCGGCACGGTGACCATGGACGTGGCCAAGGCCGTCGCGGAGTTCAAGGGTGGGCGTGTGGAGTACCGCACCGACAAGATCGGCAACGTACAGCTGCGCGTGGGCAAGGTGAGTTTCTCGCTCGAGGACCTGGTGCGCAACGTCCAGGCCGTGATCGACGAACTGGTGCGCGTGAAGCCCTCCTCGGCCAAGGGCCGTTACCTGCTCAGCGTGACGGTGTCCTCCACCATGGGACCGGGAGTCAAGATCGACCCGGCGCGTGCGCGCGAGGTGGATGAAGCGCTGGCCACGGCCTAGCTTTTGACGAAGCCGAACGGCTTCAGTACGATGTAGAACGCACGATTTCTGTGCCACAGATTTGAAGAACGCCGAAGACATCCGGTGCACGCGAGTGCTTAAGGGGTGAAAGCCCGCCTGACGAGGGAGTTCGAGTTTCGTTCGAAACTCGTTCGCTGTTGATGCCTTTGGCCCGTTCCCGGGCGGCATCCGGCGAAGGAGTGAGATGAACGAAGTACGCACCGCCAAAGTCGCGACCGTCGATGAACTGAAGGCGAAGGTTGACAGCACGTCGACTGCCGTGGTCACCGAGTATCGCGGCATGACCGTGGCCCAGATCTCGACGCTGCGCCGCCAGTTGCGCACGCTTGACGCCGACTACAAGGTCTTCAAGAACACGCTGGTTCGTCGCGCCATCGCCGGCACAAGCGTGGAGTCCCTCGATGAGTTCTTGGTCGGACCGACCGCGATCGCCTTCGTCAACGGTGACGTCTCGGCGGTGGCCAAGGCCCTGCGCGACTTCGCCAAGGCGACGCCGAGCCTCGTGGTGAAGGGCGGGGTCCTCGACGGAAAGACTCTCTCGCTCAAGGACCTCACTGCCCTGGCGGACCTGCCGAGCCGCGACGTCCTGCTCGCGCGCTTCGCCGGCCTGCTGGCGTCACCCCTGTCGACGATGGCCGGTCTCCTCAAGGCCGTCCCGCAAAACTTCGCCTACGGCCTCGCCGCCCTCATCGACTCGAAGGGCGGCGCACCCGCTCCCGAGGCGAGTGTGGACAGCGCGGTCGCCGAGACTCCGGCCGGGGTCGAGGACGCTGGTTCGCCAGCGAGCGACGACGACGCGACACCCGTCGCCGACGTCGCGGACGAGGCCGTGGTGGCCGAGTCCGACTCTGAGGTACCCGAGGCGTCGAGCGACGTCCCAGCCGAACCGGCCGAATAGATCAACACAATCGAAGTACAGAAAGGAATCATCATGGCATCAACCCTGACCAAGGACCAGATTCTCGATGGGATTGCGGAGCTTTCCGTGATCGAGTTGAGCGAACTTTTAAAGGAGTTCGAAGAGAAGTTTGGCGTAACCGCTGCCGCCCCCATGGCGGTAGCCGCGGCCCCGGCCTCCGGTGGCGGCGACGCCGCCGAGGCGGTCGAGGAGAAGAGCAACTTTGACGTCATTCTCACCAGCGGTGGCGACAAGAAGATCCAGGTGATCAAGGAGGTGCGTGCACTCACCAGCCTGGGTCTCAAGGAAGCCAAGGACCTCGTCGACAGCGCACCCAAGCCGGTACTGGAGAACGTCTCCAAGGCCGACGCCGAGAAGGCCAAGGCGGCCCTCGAGGGCGCTGGCGCCACGGTCGAGCTCAAGTAGCCAGTATTTCCAAGGGTTCCCGGCCGGGTGACCGGCCGGGAACACCCTGGTGCCGGCCAGTACTTGACCTCGGCGCCAAATCTGCCTAACGTAAGCGCAACCGCTAATGCGGCCGCGTTTCTCTGCGAGGAGCGCCAGTTGCGCATTCTTTGGCAGAACCACTAGAGTAGTAAGACCGTGTTCCTGCCCTGTGCTTCGTCATCTCTTGACGCTGATTTGTGCTCTGACCCGGCGCGTAGTTCTAGCCACCCACTCAACACGGAGGATGACCGTTGACGTCTCGGTCCATTAGCCCGGAACGCTTTAACTTTTCGGCACTCGGTGAGGCCCACCCCCTGCCCAACCTCCTTGAAATTCAGCGCGACAGCTTCGATCTCTTTATGAAGCAAGGCCTGCGCGAGGCTTTCGAGGCCATCTCACCTATCACCGACTTCACGGGCCGGCTCTCGCTCGAACTCGAGTTCGACCCCGATGACGCGGACCTGAAGAGTCCCCCCAAGTTCACTGTGGAAGAGTGCCGTCAGCGCGCCACCACGTACTCCCAGCCCATCTTCGTGCGCGCACGCTTCCTCAACTCCGAGACCGGCGAGATCAAGGAACAGACCGTCTTCATGGGCGACTTCCCGATCATGACCGAACAGGGCACCTTCATCATCAACGGCACCGAGCGTGTCGTGGTGAGCCAGTTGGTGCGCTCGCCCGGTGTGCTCTTCCAGCCCGGCAAGGACGAGAAGGTCGCCTTCGAGGGCACCATCCACCCGAGCCGCGGTGAGTGGCTCCAGGTTGACCTCGAAGAGAAGAAGAACAAGTCGGCCAACGCCGGCGCGCGCATCGCTCGCAAGCGTCGCATCTCGATCTTCACGCTGCTGCGTGCTCTGGACACCTCGATGGACGAGAAGTTCTTCGAGAAGTTCGTCGCGCACTTCGACTTCCTCGAAGACCAGTTCCACGTGGACTGGAAGAAGGCGCACATTGAGATCGCCAAGCACATGGAGAAGTTCAACATCGAGGACAACCCCGAGAACTTCCTGCGCGCCTCCCAGGAGACGGCCTGGCTCGAGATCTATCGTCGCGCGCGTCCCGGCGAAGTCCAGACCGTCGAAGCCGCGCGCCAGTACTTCGAGGGTGCGTTCTTCTCCGAGAAGCGCTACGACCTGTCTCGCGTGGGCCGCTACAAGCTCGACCGCAAGCTCGGTGACGAAGTCACCAAGAACGTCGAGCTTTTCGGTGACCTGCTCGAGCGTCCCAACCCGTCCCTGCATGTGCTGTCCAAGGCCGAGGTGTTGGCGACCGCCACCTACCTGTTGAACCTGGCGCGCGACCGCACCGCCAAAGAGACCACGTACCACATCGACGACCAAGACCACTTCGCCAATCGCCGCATCCGCAGCGTGGGCGAGTTGATCCAGAATGCCCTGCGCACGGGTCTGTCGCGCATGGAGCGCGTGGTGCGCGAGCGCATGAACACCCAGGACGTCGAGGCCATTGCGCCCCAGACGCTCATCAACATCCGCCCCGTGATGTCGGCCATCAAGGAGTTCTTCGCGACCTCCCAGTTGAGCCAGTTCATGGACCAGAACAACCCGCTCTCGGGTCTCACCCACAAGCGCCGCCTCTCCGCGCTCGGACCGGGTGGTCTGTCGCGTGAGCGCGCGGGCCTCGAGGTGCGCGACGTGCACTCCTCGCACTACGGGCGCATGTGCCCGATCGAGACGCCGGAAGGTCCCAACGTCGGACTCATCGGCTACCTGGCCAACTACGCGCGCATCAACGAGTACGGCTTCATCGAGACGCCGTACCGCGTCGTCACGTCGGGCAAGGTCACCGGTGAGATCAAGTACTTCACCGCCGACGAAGAAGAGCGTTTCGTCATCGCCCAGGCCAACACCGAAGTCGACGACAAGGGCGTCATCCGCGCCGAGCGCGTGCTCGTGCGCCG
>DATHNV010000152.1:0-6134 GCA_035485615.1 Acidimicrobiales bacterium | reverse complement strand
CGCGTGCGTGAGCGCATCGTCGAACCCGTGAGCGTGAGGCGTTGCTGCATCACTTGGAGCAGATTGACCTCGAGACGGCTGCCCGAGCCCACGCCGATCGTGACGATGCGCGCGTAGGGATTGACGACCTCCAGGGCTCGCGTGAGATGAGCCGCGCCGATCAACTCGATCACCACGTCCACGCCGTCGATCGAGGTCACCTCGTCGAGGGTGACCGTTTCGTCGGCGCCCAGTGCACGCAGCTGATCGTGGAACTGATCGTCTCTCGTGACGGCCACGATCGTGGCCCCGAGGGCGTGGGCGATTTGCACGGCCGCCACGCCGACACCGCCGGCCGCTCCCGACACCAGAACACGTTCGCCCGCGCGCACGTGCCCCTGGGTCACGAGCGCGTCGTGAGCCGTCGCGAAGGCTTCTGCGAATCCGCCCGCTTCATCAAAGGTGACGTGATCGGGTACGAACAGTAAGTGCTCGGCCGGGACCGCACAGAGTTCGGCTTGCGCCCCGCCACCGACCAGGGCGCACACGCGACGATTCATCAGCGGCTCGACGACCCGGTCGCCCACGGCCACGACGACGCCCGCCAACTCCATACCCGGAATGTCTTGCGGCCAGCCGGGCGGCGCCGGATAGAAACCCGCTCGTTGCATGAGATCGGCGGCGTTGAGACCGGCGGCTTTGACGCGCACAACGACGTCGTACGGAGCGGGTTCGGGATCGGGTCGGTCGCTGAATACGAGTGATTTGTCGTAGATCGCGAGGGCGCGCACGTGGCGAGCATAGGTGGCGGGTCACGTGCGAGGACGTTTAAGGTCAGGGCATGACTATCTACGACACCCCCATTCACACCCTCACCGGCGAATCGACGTCGCTCGAGAAGTTCAAGGGCGAGACGATGTTGATTGTCAACGTGGCGTCCAAGTGCGGGCTCACCCCCCAGTACGAGGGACTCGAGAAGCTCCAGGAGACCTACGGCGCACGAGGCTTCTCGGTGCTGGGATTTCCCTGCAACCAGTTCGCGGGACAAGAGCCCGGAACGGCGGAAGAAATTCAGACGTTCTGCTCGACGACTTACGGCGTGACGTTTCCGATGTTTGAGAAGATTGACGTCAACGGCGCGGACCAGAGTCCGATCTACGCCCAACTGGAGAAGGTGCCCGACCAGGACGACGGTTACACCGGCGACGTGCGGTGGAACTTCGAGAAGTTTCTGGTGGGTCGCGACGGATCGGTGATGCGCTTTGCGCCTCAGGTCACGCCCGACGATCCCAAGTTGCTGATCGCCATCGAGACCGACCTCGGCTAACCCGCACCAATCGTGCGATGCAGTCGCACGTAGGTGACACGAAAGCCGAAGTGACGCCAGAAGTACGCCGCGCGGTGGTTGGTCACGCGCCAGTTCGCCTCGGCGTAGCGAAAACCAGACTCGAGCGCATCGTTGAGCGCGCGACGGATGAGCGCTTGGGCGATGCCCTTGTGCTCGTGATCGGGACGCACCGAAAGAGCACTGACGTGCAAGGACTCACCGAAGGAGCCCCGGCGTGAGTCGAGTGGAAAGGTGATGCACTGGGCGATCGACTCGCCGTCGTAGTCGACGAGGTAGTGATGCACCTCGGGATCGTCCAAGGTGTCCAACATCTCTTCGGGCCGCGACGCGTGCTCGACGAAGAGCGAGAAACTCGGACCGCGCTGTTGGGCGGCGTCCAAGATGTGATCGAGCTCGAGCGCGGTGACGAGGTCATCGTGTTCGCCCCGGCGCACGGAGTAGCCGAGTGGCCAGTTGACGGCCCGTGGGGCGTCGAGAGAGATCACCCCGCGCGCGTGCATGCGCGCGAATCCCAGTTCGTACCACGGCGACGTGTCGTCGGGGTCATCGAAGACCCACGCGTAGTGCTCGATGGCGTCGCTCGCGATCCACGACGAACCCGCATCGGCGTAGAGCGCGTCGAGCACGTCGGGCGAGTCGAAGGACACGCCATCAGGTCCCACCCAGGCGCCCTTGCCGTACTCGGGACTTTCCAGGAGCGCACCGTAGAGGTGCCCGGCGATCGCACCGTTCTCTTCGGCGACCCAGGTCTGACTGGCCGCACGCGCGAGCGCGTCGGCGAAGTGGCCTTCGTCAAACGTGGGATTCACCAGATCGTTGCGCGCGGCGTCGTGGGCGAGGCGCTCACGGGCGCGGCGCACAATGCGATCGATATCGCCCGACTCAACCCGACGCACGATCATGATTTCACCGTACCGTCGGTTATGTAAATGTGGAGCGGTGACCCTGCGCGCGACCCTCTTCGACATGGACGGACTGTTGTTGGACTCCGAAATCCTCTGGCACAAGGCCGAAGTGGAGATCTTTGGCGCACTCGGCGTGCCGCTGAGTGACGCAATGGGTCGCTCGACCAAGGGTATGTACGTCAATCAGGTCGTGACCTACTGGAACACCCAGTATCCGTGGGGGGAGCCGAGCGAAGACACCGTCGTCAACTTGCTGCTTGAGCGCGTCGGCGAGCTCGTGGAGAGCGAAGGGGTGCTCATGCCCGGTGCTGTTCGCGCGTTGGACCTGACGAGTGAGCACGGACCGTTGGGCCTGGCGAGTTCGACGCCCATGGACCTCATCGTTCGCTGCCTGAAGCACTTCGGGCTGCTGGAGCGTTTCGCGGCGATCCACTCGGCCGAGCACGAGCCCTTCGGAAAGCCCCACCCGGGCGTGTTCTTGAGCGCCGCCGCAGCTCTCAACGTGGCGCCCGATGAGTGCCTCGTGTTTGAGGACTCCGCGGCCGGTGTGCTGGCGGCTAAGTCCGGGACGATGACCGTGGTGGCCATTCCCACACCGGACGACCTCTATCGCCCCGAGTTTTCCCTCGCGGACCTGGTGCTCACCTCGCTCGAGGAGCTCAGTCCGGAGTGGCTCGACGAGCGCTTCGCCTAAAGATCCTTCATGAATCGAGTGGCGAGCGGGTACGAGTGCGCTCCGGGTGGATACTCCGGGACCGCGATCCACCCCGACGCGCGATAGAGCTTGAGCGCTTCGGGCTGGGCGTAACCCGTCTCGAGATAGAGCCGCGCGTACCCCAACTCCTTCGCGCGCTCTTCGATACGTTGCATGAGCGCCGAACCCACGCCCGCGCGGCGTTGATCCGGTCGAACCCATAGGCGCTTGATCTCGCCGACGTTGAGAGCGGGGTCGCTGATCGGTCGTAGCCCTACGCCGCCGACCGGGTGCGCGTCGAGACGCGCGACGAGGAAGGTTCCTTTGGGCGCCATCAGTTCCTCGACGTGGAGGTGTTGATCCTCGTCGCTTCCGCCGTAGCGCCGATTCAACTCATCGATCGAGGCGTGGTACACGCTGAGCGCGCCGTGCGTCGTGATGAGTTCATCGTCGATGGTGAGTTCGGGCACCCCGACACAGTAGAGGGCGGACTTTGGTCGCGAACTCCTTCACTACGATGGAGGGATTCTTTAAAGGAGACCCATGTTTCGCCCGGTCAGCGCCGATCTTGAGTTCGTGGCCATCGAGGAGGCCGAACTCGCCCGCTGGAAGGCCAACTACGTCTTCGAGCGCTCGGTAAAACTGCGCCAAGACGCTGAGCCCTGGATCTTTTACGAGGGTCCGCCCACCGCGAATGGTCTGCCCGGCCTCCACCACGTCTGGGCCCGCGTCTACAAGGACCTCTTCTGTCGGTACCACACGATGAAGGGCCAATTCGTGCCCCGCAAAGCGGGCTGGGACACCCACGGCCTACCCGTCGAGGTTCAGGTGGAAAAGCAGTTGGGGATCTCGGGCAAGAAGGAGATCGAGGACAAGGTCGGCATCGCCGAGTTCACCCGGCTGTGCCGCGAGTCGGTGCTCGAACACGTCGATGAGTTCGAGCGGCTCACCGAGCGAATCGGATTTTGGCTTGACACCGAGCACGCCTACTTCACGTACCACCCGAGTTACGTGGAGTCGGTGTGGTGGAACTTAAAGCAACTCTTCGAGCGCGGTCTGCTCTACGAAGACTTCAAGGTGATTCCGTACTGTCCGCGCTGCGAGACCGGCCTGTCATCCCACGAACTCGGCCAACCCGGCGTCTACTACGACGAGAGCGACGAGAGCGCCTACGTGCGACTTCTTCTCACGGACGCGGACGGTCGCTCCGACCTTGGTGGGGCCACGTATCTGGCGGTGTGGACGACGACGCCCTGGACGTTGATCTCCAACGTCGCGGTCGCGGTCAATCCCGAGGTGACGTACGCCGTCGTGGACGGCGTGGTCGTGGCCGAGGACCTCGTCGAGAGTGTATTTGGCGACGGTGCGCGTGCGACCGCCACGTTCCCAGGCGTGTCACTGCTAGGTCTGCACTATGAGCGCCCCTTTAACGACGTGCCGTTGCCCGAGGGGTTTGACGCGAACTACATCGTGGGGGCCGACTACGTGACGACCGAGGACGGCACCGGGCTCGTGCACCAGTCACCGGCCTTCGGTGAGGTTGACCGCCAGATTGCGCGCGAGAACGACCTGCCCATCCTCAACCCGGTGCTCGCCGACGGCACCTTCAACGCGTCGGTGCCCTGGCTCGTCGGCCGGCACGTGCGCGAGGCCAACCACGAGATCAACGACGAACTCGATCAGCGCGGACTGTTGATCCGCCGCTCGGACTACGTCCACTCCCTTCCGCACTGCTGGCGTTGCGGCACGGCGCTGATCTATTGGGCCAAGCCGAGTTGGTACGTCGCCACCAGTCAACTCAAGGACAAGCTCATCGCGGAGAATCAGCGCATCGACTGGCACCCCGAGTACATCCGCGACGGTCGGATGGGCGAGTGGCTGGCCAACAACGTCGACTGGGCGCTCTCGCGTGATCGCTACTGGGGTACGCCACTACCGATCTGGCGATGCGAAGACGGTCACGTCACGTGCATCGCCTCACGCGACGAGCTCTCAGCCCTTACCGGTCGTGACCTGAGCGACCTCGAGCCGCACCGTCCCGAGATCGACGAGGTGGTCTTTGCGTGCCCGACGTGCGCGAAAGAAGCCCGGCGCGTCGAACCGGTGATCGACGCGTGGTTCGACTCGGGCTCGATGCCCTCGGCCCAAGTGGGCTATCCCCACGTGCCGGGCAGCGCCGAAGCGATGAGGTTCCCGGCCCAGTTCATCTGCGAGGCGATCGACCAGACGCGCGGTTGGTTCTACTCCCTGCTCGCGGTCAACACATTGGTCTTTGGCGAGACGCCCTACGAGCACGTGCTGTGTCTCGGGCACATCGTGGACGAGACCGGCAAGAAGATGAGCAAGTCGGTCGGCAACGTCATAGACCCGTGGGAGGTTCTCGACACCCGAGGGTCCGACGCTCTTCGTTGGTGGATGTTCTCCCAGGGATCGCCCTGGACCTCGACGCGCGCGAGCTTGGGCGCGATCGACGCCTCGATGCGCGAGACTCTCGCGACGCTGTGGAACACGGTCAGTTTCTTTACGACCTACGCGTCGCTCAATCAGTTCGACCCTCACGACCCCGAGATTCCAGCTGTCTCCGACCGCGGCGCCATCGATCGATGGATTCTCTCGCGTCTCGAACACGTCACCGACGTCATGACCTCCGCCCTGGACGGGTACGAACCACTCGGAGGTACGGACGCGCTGGCCGAACTCATCGACGACCTGTCGAACTGGTACGTGCGACGCAGCCGCCGCCGCTTCTGGCGCACCGACCCGAACTCACCGCGCTCGGAGTCCCTGGCCGCCCAGGCCACGCTGCTGGAAGTCCTTCAGCGCGTGACCTTATTACTGGCGCCGTTCTGCCCGCTGCTAACCGAGCGGCTCTACCAGGAGCTCTTTGGGGTCAGCGACTTTGACTCGGTGCACCTAGAGGATTGGCCGACGTCACTGCCCGAGCGCCGCAACGAAGAACTCGAAGCGTCGATGGCACTCGCGCGACGCCTGACTTCACTGGGTCGAGCGGCTCGCGCCGAAGCCGGCGTGAAGGTCCGCCAGCCCCTGGCCCGGGCACTGGTGTTCGTTCCGGCCAACTCCCCGCAGCCGCCCGAGGGCGTGGTGGAAGATGAGCTCAACGTCGACCACTTGGAGTACGGCTCGGAACTGGCCGAGGTGCTCTCCTTCGAGCTCGTGCCGAATTTTCGCGCCGTGGGACCGCGCCTGG
>DATHNV010000151.1:0-2549 GCA_035485615.1 Acidimicrobiales bacterium | reverse complement strand
CCAAACTCGGCGAGGAAAATGACTGTGTAGGCCGTGACGATCTCTTTGAGGCGCGTCGAGGACTGTTCGCGTTGGGCCTCGCGCTCGCCACTCTCGGTGGCCGACTCCTCCTTGGAGAGGAGCAAATACGCGGCCCCACCTAGGAAGAGCACCGCCACGATGATGTCCTTCGCGCGCACGGGCAGCAGCGTCAACAGACCCCCGGCGCCCACCGCAATGCCCATCTGGGTGATGAAGGCCAGCGAGGCCCCGGTCACGATCGAGGACGAGCGCGAGCGGGTGCTCATCACGATCGTGGCGATCATCGTCTTATCCGGTAACTCCAGCAAGAACATCACGGCGAAGATGCCGAAAAATGCCCCGACGTTCATGGGGAGGCTAGAACTGCTGACGAATTACTTCGGCAAAGGCCAGACCGACCCGCATGCGCTCGAGGTGCTGGGGAGCGGTCGCCGGGTATCCGCCCATGACCGGGTGTGCATCGTGAAAGGCCTCGACCTCGTCGGCGAAGGCCGGATCGCTCACGTACGTGGGTGCCCCGGAGGCCATGCGCGACATGTGCTGTGCGGGCACTTTCGCCAGCGTCTCGTCCCAGTGCTCGGTCACGTAGCGCCAGACCGCAGGTCCCGTCTCCACATTCATCAACAGCAGGGGAAGGGTGAGCGGTACGTCTTGGCTGCGGAACTCGCGCAGGTTGCGCTTGACGGCGTCGATCGACACATCGAGATTCCGGAACCCGGCCAGGGCGCTCAGGTAGCGCATCTCCTCTTGGGGCGTGGGCGCTAAACGGTAGCGCTCGAGGAACGTCTCGTAGTCGCCCGGACGGTCCTGGACAGATACGACCCGTAAGACCGCCCGCGCGGTGTCGCCGTCCAAGTGGTTGGACTCAAAGCGCTTGACCGCTTCCGCCTGCACGTCCTCGTCCTCGCCGACCACGCCGAGCGTCGAGATCACGACGGCGCGCAACTGGGGAGTGAGTTCATCCTCGTCGTCCTTCGCGTCCCAGCCGAGACGAGCGAGTTGGGGGGCAAAGAGTGCGCGGACCTGGTCACGCAAGATGACGCGCTGCTCGGCGTTGAGGGCGCGATACACCATGTCGATGCCGGCGGCGACCATCTCCCAGGGGGTCGGCTCATTCTGATCACCTAGACCCTGGGCCAAGGTCAGAAAGTCCTTCCAGGTGATCGCATTGGCGAGCAACGCCGCGAGCGCGTCAGAGAAGACCGTCGCGCGTTCGATTTCGGTGAGGTCGTCGAGGCGAGCCGCAATCGCGGCTGTCTCGTTGCTCGCGTAGCGCGAGCGAAAGACTCCCGAGCCGCCCGCGTTGAGCAGCACGGGTGCGGCGTCGGTGACGGTGAGAGGTGCGTCATCGAGTAAGTGACGCGAGGGCTCACCGCCGTTTAGTGACCGCGTCATGAGTGGCACCAACCAGTGGTCGCCGATGGCGCTGCCCGCGCTCTTCGCGTGGTATCGGAAGGGCTGCTGAGTGACTGTCGTGCCGTCCAAGGTCACCAGGGGCACGCCACCTTGGAGGATCCAGGTGTCCATGACATTGCGCACCGGCTGGCCGGAGTTCTCTTCCAGTGCGTCCCACAAGTCGGTCGTCTTGGCGTTCGCGTAGCTGTGCTTGCGCAGATACAAACGGATGCCGTCGCGAAAGACCTCTTCACCCAGGTACTGCTCGAGCATGCGCAGGACCGATCCGCCCTTTTCGTAGGTGAGGACGTCGAACATCCCCTGGGTGTCGTCGGGCGAGATCACTTCGTACTCAATCGGACGCGTGCGATTCAGGCCGTCCACCTGTAGCGCCAAGTCGCGGTCGGGGACTTGGGCGGCCCAGATTCGCCACTCGGGGCGAAACGCGTTCTCACAGATGAGTTGCATAAAGGTGGCGAAGGCCTCGTTGAGCCAGATCCCCTCCCACCACTCCATCGTCACCAGGTCGCCGAACCACATGTGCGCGAGCTCGTGATGGACGACTTGGGCTACGCGCTCGATCTCGATGTGAGCGGCGGTGGCGGGATCCACCAAGAGTGCGTTCTCGCGGTAGGTGACGAGACCGAGATTCTCCATCGCCCCTTGAAGAAAGTCGGGAATCGCGATCATGTCCAACTTCTCGCCCGGATAGCGGATGTCGAAGTACTGGCCAAAGAAACGCAGCGCGAACGCGCCCGCTTCGAGGGCGAGATCGGTGAGGTGGACTTTGCCGATGGGAGTGATCACGCGCAGCGGAATCCCGTCGACGTCGATCGTCTCACTCTCCTCGAAGGCGCCCACGACGAAGGCGACGAGGTAGCTCGACATGATCATCGTGGGTCGGAAGCTCACCGTGCGCTGACCGTTGCCGAGATCGACGTCGGACTCAACGGGTGAGTTGGAGTAGGTCTTGAGCTCGCTCGGTACAGTCAGATTCACCTGGAACGTGGCTTTGAACGCGGGTTCGTCCCAGCAGGGAAAGGCGCGTCGCGCGTCGGTGTTCTCGAACTGAGTGGTGGCGATCACGTGGTCAACGCCGTTCACATCGGTGTAGGTCACGTGATCGCCACCAC
>DATHNV010000150.1:0-3550 GCA_035485615.1 Acidimicrobiales bacterium | reverse complement strand
GTCATCGATCATCAGCCTGCTCGACCAGCACGGTTCCGAGGTCTTGCTGGGCAACAACCTGACGGTTCCCCTGGACTCCGCGGTTCTCTATATTCGTCCGCTCTACGTCACGAGCAAGACGAACCCGATGCCGCAATTGCGCTACGTGATCGCCGTCTTCAACCAAGAAGTGAGCATCGAACCCACGCTGGACCAGGCGCTCTCAGCCGTGTTGGGCGCAGCCGTCAGCGGCGTGTCGCCACCCTCCACGGGCAAGGGCGGGGGCAAGGGATCGACGACCACGAACGCGACAGCCGAGCAGTACCTCACCCAGGCGTCGGCCGACTACACCGCGGCCCAGACCGCCCTGTCAAAGGGCCAGCTCGGCGAGTACCAAAAGGACGTCAACGCGATGAACACCGCCCTGCAAGCAGCGGAGAACGCTCTGTCCAAGGGCACGACGTCAACCGGCGGAAAGTCAACGACAACCACCACCACGACGACGACCACCACGACTCCGTCGGCCTAGTCCTCGCGGCGTTCCTCGACGAGTAGTTCCGGTGCTTCAGGCGTCTCGCGCTCAGGATCGCGCACTCCGGGCACGAAGATGACGCCGAGGCAGATGGCCCCCGAGACCAGGCCACCGACCAACAGTGAGTGGCGCGTTCCGAGGGTGGAGGCGGCTAAGCCACCGGCGAGGATGCCGAAGGGACCGAGGGAAAACGCGAAGAGAAAGATCAGCGACGAGACGCGTCCAAGGAACTCTCGCGGCACGATTCGTTGAATCCACGAGAAGAATAGGACGTCCCCGTAGAGCATGAGCCCGACTTCGCCCGCTTCAAGTATCCCGGTCACCAATACGTTCGGCGCGAACGCCTCGATGGCGATGAGCAAACCGCTCGCGGCGTACGCGCTCCACAGCACCGTGATCTGGCGCCGCGGTGAGCCGAGGCGAGCAACGTAGAGCGAGGCGAGAACGCCCGTCGCGCCGCCAGCGGCGTAGACCAGACCCAGATCGAAGGCCGTGCCGTGCAACGTCTGGCGTACGAACAGTGGAAGAAGAACGGTGAGCGGCGCCATGCCGAAGAAGTTTGCGAGCGCGGCCCCAATGACGGTGTAGAGCAAATAGGGGCGCGTCCAGACATAACGCAGCCCTTCGCGCGCGTCACTCATCGGCGAGGTCGTGGCGGGCGCGGGTCGGGTTGCCGAGCGCAGCGCGATTAGACACGTCGCCGACACGAGAAAGCTGATCGCGTCCAGCCCGAACGACCACGCCGTGCCGATCGCCGCGACGATGAATCCACCGACCGCCGGTCCGAGAAGACCCTGGGTCAACTGATTGCTCATCTGGCTGAGCGCGTTGCCGGCCACCAACTGGTCGTCGGCGAGCAGTTCGGGCATGATGGCGGTCGAGGCGGGACTAAAGAAACTGTCGGCCGCGCCGAAGACAGCCGCCATGACGATGAGCTCCCACAGTCGCAGGTCGTTGCGGGCGAGGAGCACCGCGGTGACGCCCACCGTCGCTCCGCGAAGAAAGTCCGACGTGAGCATCACGATTCGCCGCGAGACGCGGTCGACGACGACGCCCCCGATCAGTGCGAGCACGACCGACGGGATGGCGCGGGCGGCGAAGACCAGGGCGATACCAGTTGGGTGATGGTCGACGTCGAGGGTCACCAGGGCGAGCGCCACCGTAAAGATGCCATCTCCCATGGACGACACGGTCTGGCCCGACCAGAGCAGGGAGTAGTCGCGGACCTTGAGCGCGTCGAAGGTCCCGCGTTTAGTTGTGCTCACGAAGATCCCCGATCCCGTCGCGTGTGACGCGGACTCTCACAACTGTAGACACGACGAAGTCTGTAGCGTCCTCAGGTAATTACCAGCCCACCCGGCGTGAGCCGAAGGCCGCTAGTCGTCGTGGCGCTCGTCGATGTGCCGGTAGGGATTGAAGGGTCCTTGGGGATCGAAGACGGACTTGATGCGACGCTGCAGATCCACCAGTGCAGGGTCGGTGAGGGCGAGGTACACATCGCGCTTGTCGAGGCCGAGTCCGTGCTCGCCGGAGATCGCGCCACCCAGCTCCACTCCCGCCTGGAACAGTTGGAGCAAGAGTTCTTCGCGCTTGTCTTCATCGGGTAGGAAGACCGAGAGATGAACGTTGCCGTCACCCACGTGCCCGCACCCGGGTATGTAGGCACCGTACTCATCGCCGAGGGCCTTTACCTTCTCGAGAAAGACGGGCACGGTTGACCGCGGGACCACGATGTCGATGATCTCGTTCGCTCCCGCCGCCTTGGACACCCAGAACATCCGCTCGCGCGCTTGAATGAGTTGCGTGGCGGGCGATCCTTCGAGCACGTAGACGTCCAGCGCACCCGCTTCTCCCACGATGTCGGCGGCCGCCTCGACGTCGGCGTCGAGCTGTTCGCGCGTCCGGGTCTCCAGCACGACGATGAGGTAGGCCGAGCTCTGCTCGGCGATCGCGGGATTCACACCCAGGCGCAGATCGGATGAACCTTGGAGCGCATTGAGGGTCGTGGAGTCCAGATACTCCAGCAGCGATGGCAACAGTCCCGAGGAGATCAGTGTGGGCACCACGCTCGCCACGTCGTGCACGTCCGCGAAGGGCACGAGCAGCGTCGCCGAGTGCGGCAGCACCGGCGAGAGCTTGAGGGTAACTTCCGTGACCATCGCGAGGGTGCCTTCACTACCGATGATCAGTTGGGTGAGGTCGTAGCCCGACGATGTTTTCATCACCGGGCCGCCCATTTTCATGACGGTTCCGTCGGCCAGCACAACTTCGAGTCCCAGGACGTGTTGGCGCGTGACGCCGTGTCGCACGGCGCGCATACCTCCGGCGTTGGTGTTCACGTTTCCGCCGAGCGAGCCCGAGAGTTCGCCGGGGTAGACGGGGTAGTGCAGACCCGTGCCCGCGAGCGCCTCGTTCAGTTCGCGCAGCGTGATGCCTGCTTGCACGACGGCCACGTGGTCGCGCTCATTCACCGACAGAACGTCGCGCATCAGATCGAAGGCGATGACGAGGCCGCCGTTCACCGGCACCGCACCGCCCGAGAGCCCGGTGCCCGACCCACGCGGCGTAATGGGAATGTCGTTTCGCGCGGCCCAGCGAACGAGGGCGGCAACTTCTTCGGTACTGCGCGGGCGCGCCACCGCCAGGGGCTCGCGTTCTCGCAGGTGCAACGACTCGTCGTGCAAGTCATCGGGGTTATGCGAACCGGCAAAGGTCACGTCTTTGACGAGCGAAAACAGCTCGGCGCGCATCTCGTAGGTTTTCACCTCTGGAACGCTACCGCGCGCGCTTCGCTCCGCTGCCGTGTCAACACCGCGACGGCGTCCCCCGAAAGGAGACGCCGTCGCGGTGTTGATCAGTCCTTATCGGACGCGGTAGTTAATCGACGTTCGCTTCCCGTTGCTGAACTGGATGATGAAGCGGAACGTACCCTTCTTGGCGTTCTTGACGACGCGCACCTTGAGGTAGATGTGCGTGGCCGTAGACCGGATCACGGACACGACGGTGCCGCCGTGCCCGATCACACGCGGGTGCAGGCCG
>DATHNV010000149.1:0-2114 GCA_035485615.1 Acidimicrobiales bacterium | reverse complement strand
CGAGCTCTACCGTCAGCGCGTGACGTCACCTGACGTCACCGATCTGTTGACGTGGGGGGCTCAAGTACAGCGCCCTCTGTGGGCCTCCACGTCCACCAAGAACCCGAGCTACCCCGACCTGTTGTACGTTGACCGGTTGGTGGCCCACGAGACGGTGAACACCATGCCCGATAAGACCCTCGCCGACGTGCTGGATCACGGGGACTTTTCGGCCTCGTACCTACTCAACGAAGACAGCACACGCAAAGAAGCCGCCCTCCTCGACCATCTCGCCCCGGATGTCGACCTCGCCAAAGTGAGCGAGCAACTCGAAAACGAGGGCGTGGCGTCCTTCGCCAAGGCCTACGACGACCTTTTGTCGACCGTAGCGTCAAAGATGAAGTCATGACGACCTCTGGGAAGGCCACGGTCTTCGCCGACCTGCTCACCGGCACGGCACAGGAGCTGGCTCCTCTCGCGTTCGAACGGGCTCGCGACCTATTCGGTCACGTCGTGACCTACTCACCCAAGGTCTTCATACCGCTCACCAAGTTGTGTCGTGATCGGTGCGGTTACTGCACCTTCGCTCAGGCACCCGCCCACGTGGCCTCGGCCTACATGAGCCTCGATGAGGTCATGGCCGTCGCCCAAGCTGGGCGCGACGCGGGTTGCAGCGAGGCACTCTTCACTCTGGGTGAGCGGCCCGAGCTCCGCTACGACGACGCGGCGCGCTGGCTGGCCGCTCGCGGGTACTCCTCCACCGTCGACTACGTCGCATCGGCGGCTCAGATGGTTCTCGAGAGCACGGGGCTGCTGCCGCACGCGAACGCGGGAGCCCTGTACGAGCACGAACTCGCTCAGTTGCGTACGGTGAGCGCCTCGCAAGGGATGATGATCGAAGTCCTCGCGGACGTGCCCGCGCATCGCCTGGCACCCGACAAGTTGCCCCAACGTCGACTCGACACCCTGCGCTGGGCGGGCGAACTGCGCATTCCCTTTACGACGGGACTGCTCGTGGGCATCGGTGAGTCGCGTGAGGACCGGGTGAGAACTCTCGAAGCCATCGGCGAGTTGCACGACGAGTTTGGACACGTCCAAGAAGTCATCGTCCAGAACTTCCTACCCAAGCCGCGCACCGCAATGGCGCACGAGCCCGCGGCGAGCGACGAGGAGTTTCACTGGACCATCGCCGCGGCCCGTCTGATTCTGCCCGACTCCATCCACCTGCAGGCGCCGCCTAACTTGAGCGACGACCCCACCAGACTGCTGGATTTTGGCATCGACGACTTCGGCGGGATCTCTCCGGTCACCGCCGACCACGTCAACCCCGAGCGTGCGTGGCCCGCCCTAGAGACCCTCGGGAACGAGAGCGCCCAGCGCGGCTTTCACCTCACCGCTCGCTTGACGGTGTATCCCGAGTACGTGGCGGAACAGACCGACTTTCTCGACGAGCGGGTACGACCCTTCGTCTTGGCGGCTGCCGACGCCCACTCCCTGGCTCGCAACGACGCGTGGTACTCCGGCACCGACCACACTCCCCCGGCGAGACCGACGTCGTCGACGACCACCAGCGCGGTCGCGGAGATACTTGAGCGATACGTACCGGGCTACGAGTTTGATCGCAACGAACTCGTCACACTCTTCGGTGCGCGTGAAGGCGACTACAACGCCGTGGTGGACCTCGCCGACGCCGTGCGCTCCGACCTCGTGGGCGACGAGATCAGTTTCGTCATCAATCGCAATATCAACTACACCAACGTCTGCACGTTCAAGTGCCGGTTCTGCGCCTTCTCGAAGGGCCCGCTGTCGCTGAATCTGCGCGGTGACCCCTATTTGCTGACGCTGGACGAGATCAGCGAGCGCGTTCGCGAAGCCGAAGAGCGCGGTGCCACCGAGGTGTGTATGCAGGGCGGCATCCACCCCAACTTCGACGGCGACTACTACATCGACGTGATTGCCGCCGTGCGCGCCGCCTCACCGACGATCCACATCCACGCGTTCAGCGCACTGGAGGTGTTCGAGGGAGCCCGACGCTCAGAGCAGGACCTCGCGACCTACCTGACTCGGCTGAAGGACGCCGGACTGAAGACACTGCCCGGCACGGCGGCCGAGATACTCGACGATCCGGTTCGCGC
>DATHNV010000148.1:0-2562 GCA_035485615.1 Acidimicrobiales bacterium | reverse complement strand
TCGCGAACGAGCAGGGCCTTCACGCGCTCGATCGGATCGCGGTGCTTCCAGACTTCGACCTCGGCGTCGATGCGATAACGCGTCGGATCGTCGGAGGTGGTGTGCGCGCCCAGGCGATAGGTGTAGGCCTCGATCAACGTGGGTCCCCCGCCGTAGCGTGCGGTGTCCAGGGCGCGCTTGGAGACCTCGTAGACCGCGACCACGTCGTTGCCGTCCACCCGCACGCCGGGAAATCCGAAGCCGGGTGCGCGGTGATACAGCGGGATCTTGGACTGGATCGACATGGGAGTCGAGATGCCCCACTGGTTGTTCTGGAGGAAGAAGACGATGGGTACGTTAAAGGACGACGCCCACACGAAGGCCTCGAGCACGTCACCCTGGCTGGAGGCGCCGTCGCCAAAGAAGGTCATGACGGCGTCTTCGGCACCGTCGCGCTGGATCCCCATGCCGTAGCCCACGGCGTTGAGAACCTGGTTGCCGAGCACGATGGTGGGCACCGAGTGGTGATACTTCTGGGCGTCCCATCCGCCGTTCGAGGTGGCCCGGAACATACGCAACATGTCTTCGGGCGGTACGCCGCGACACCAGGCGATGCCGTGCTCGCGGTAGGTAGGAAAGGTGAAATCGTTGGGCTGTAGCGCGCGGCCCGCGCCGATCTGGGCGGCCTCTTGTCCCTGGATTGGCGCCCACAGGGCGAGTTGGCCCTGGCGCTGGAGCGAGGTCGACTCCTGGTCCAGTCGGCGAATAATGACCATGTCGCGGTACATGTTGAAGATCGCTTCGCCGCTCAAGGTTGACTCATACTGCGGGTTCGATACCCGCTCGCCTTCAGGCGTCACTAACTGGATCAGTTCTTCGCCGATCATCACCACTCCTTAGCCAACCCCCGACGTTTTACTTTATCCCCGTACCATTAATAGGTGCCCCGGCTGCTCGTTGACATCACGCCGCTGCGCACGAGCAAGGACTTTCGCCTCCTCTTCATCGGTCAACTGGTCTCTCTACTGGGCAGTAACTTGACCCTCGTCGCGGTCGCGTACGAGGTGTACCAACTCACCGGTTCGTCGCTGTGGGTGGGCGTCGTGAGCTTCATCCAGCTGCCGCTCCTGATCATGGGCGCGCTGTGGGGCGGGGGACTCGGGGATCGCTTTGATCGACGCACCCTGATCTTGGTCGCGACGTTCCTTCTCGGACTCATTAGTCTCGCCCTCGGTCTCAACGCCCTCCAGGCCCACCCCAACTTCGTGATTCTGGTGACGCTGCCCGCACTCGCCGCCTTCTTTGCGGGTCTCACGGGACCTCTGCGTACCGCCGTCATTCCCACCCTCGTCAAGCCCGAGGAGCTGACCGCGGCGTACGCCAACTTCCAGATCATCATGAACGGCGCCACGGTGGTGGGACCGGGCCTCGCCGGGGTGATCATCGCCACGACCAGCGTGTCGTGGTGCTTCTTCATCGACGGCATCACGTTCTTTGCTCTCGTGCTGGCGACGTTCTTCATGTCGCCGATGAAGCCGCCGATCGTGCAGACCGACGCGAGGATCTTTCGAGCCATCGGTCAAGGATTTCGCTACGTGCGCCAGAACGCCGTCGTCCAGGCCGTGTATCTCGTGGATCTGAACGCGATGGTCTTTGGTCTGCCACGCGCCCTTTTTCCGGCCGTGACCAAACACATCTACCACGGGGGCCCCGAGATACTGGGTCTGCTCTACGCCGCGCCCGGCATCGGCGCTCTCGTGATGGCGATCTTCACCGGCTGGCTAGACCGCGTGCAACGCCGCGGGCGCCTCGTCGTGCTCGTGGTGCTGTCCTGGGGAGTGGCGATGGCCCTGTTCGGTCTGATCCATCTGCTCTGGATCGGCGTGGTCTGCCTCGGCGTCGCGGGAGCGATGGACGTCATCTCGACCGTGCTGCGCAACACCATCTTGCAGACCTCGATCACCGACGAGTACCGCAGCCGACTCTCCGCCATCCAGAACGCGGTCGTGACCGGAGGTCCTCGCCTCGGCGACCTGGAGTCCGGGGCGGTCGCCAACTTCACCTCGACCGAGTTCTCCATTGTTTCGGGCGGGATCATGTGCGTGCTCGGGGTCCTCGCCCTTATTCGTTGGCGCCCCACGTTCTGGCGCGAGCGAATCGGCTAGCGCACGGAGACCGGCACGGCTCGACGCTGCTTCTTGGTGACCGTGGCCAACTGACCGCAGGCGGCCGCGATCGAGCGGCCTCGCGTGTTGCGCACGGTGGCATTCACGCCGCGGGCCACGAGGGCGTCGCGAAACTCGCGCACTCGTTCGGTACTCGATCCGCGCACCAAGAAGCCGGGTGTTGGATTCAGGGGAATGAGATTGACGTGCGCGCCCAGCGAGAGCGCGTACTCGGCCAGTTCGCGTACGGCCGAGTCGGTGTCATTGACGCCATCGATGAGGGCCCACTCGAAGCTGATCCGTCGTCCGGTCCGTTCGAGCCAGGTGGCGCACGCATCGTGGAGTCGCGCGAGGGGGTAGCGACGATTGAGAGGGACGAGTTCGTTGCGCGTGTCGTCATTGGCCGCGTGCAGCGACA
>DATHNV010000147.1:0-2925 GCA_035485615.1 Acidimicrobiales bacterium | reverse complement strand
CTCGTTCACACTCCACCTCACGGCCGACTCGGCCGAGTTGGTTGAGGAACCCCACGACGGAACTGTCGACCTCGAGATCCCCGCGGAGGCTTTCGTGCGACTGGTCTACGGCCGTCTCGACGAAGCCCACACCCCCGACTCGCTCCTCGACAATGCGGTCGTGGAGTACCTGCGCGGCGTCTTTCAAGGCTTCTAAGACAGCGCGAACCGCGCTACGAGTCTTCGTGTCGGTGTAGATGGGCGCGATAGATCAAGGTACGAACGAGTAGCGCCGCGTTCATGACAATGTTGACGATCACCGCAACGCCGAGTGCGTCCAGCCACGACTTCTGACCCGAGAGGTAGACGACGAGGATGATGAGCGTGATGGCCACCGTGATGAACGTGACGATGCGCAAGAACCGCCAGATCGGATCGGCCCAGTACGAGCGAAAGTACATTTCGTCTCCTTCTTATTCGAGTGGCGCGGTCATCAGGTAGCGGGTGGTCGGCCCCGACGGGGGAGTGGACCCGGCTTCTTGGGCATGCGTCCCGCGTCCTTGAGTGACTCGCGCAACAGCATCTCTATGTGCGCGTTAAGGCTGCGCAGGTCGTCCGCCGCCCACTTCGCCAACGCGTCGTGGACGGCGGGATCAATCCGCAGCAGGATGGGTTTACGTTCGCTCACGAACTACTGATAGAGCGATCCGGTGTTGATGATGGGCGACGCCGGCTGGTCGCTGCACAGAACGACCATCAGGTTGCTCACCATGGCGGCCTTGCGCTCCTCATCGAGTTCGACGAGGCCCAGAGTTTGGATTCGCTCAAGGGCGAGTTCGACCATGCCCACCGCACCGTCCACGATGCGTGAACGCGCGGAGACCACGGCGTTGGCCTGCTGGCGGCGCAGCATCGCCTGGGCGATCTCGGGGGCGTAGGCCAAGTGACTGATGCGTACTTCGACGATCTGCACGCCCGCGACCGTCACTCGGTCGGCCATCTCGTCGGCGAGTTCACCGGCAACGACGTCGGTCGAGCCCCGCAGGGAGAGTCCTTGCACTTCGGGGTCGTCGTAGGGGTGAGTGGTCGCCACGTGACGCAGGGCCGACTCGGCCTGGACGCGAACGAAGTTGCGATAGTCGTCCACGGCGTACAGGGCGCGGGCTGTGTCGGTCACCTGCCACACCACAATGGCCGCGATCTCGACCGGGTTTCCTTCGGCGTCGTTCACCTTGAGGTGGTTGGTCTCGAAGTTGCGCACCCGAATACTCACGCCACGGTGATTGGCCAGGGGCAGAATCCACGACAGGCCGGTATGCCGGACAGTTCCCACGTAACTACCGAAGAACTGCACAACGCGGGTCTGTCCGGGTTGGACGATGACCAAAGAACTGAGCACGATGACGGCGAGGACGATGGGAATCGCGACGAATCCCCGGTCTTTTGCCGGAATCAAGATCGCCACGACGATCAACGCGATGATTAACAAGACGCCGAACCAGCCGCTGACCAGCTTGGCTCCTCGCTCCTTAATCTCGACGTGCGCGCTCGTGATGTTGAGTGACCGCGCGACGGGTGCGCTCGGTGGAACTGTTTGACTCATGGTGCCTCCCATAGGCGACTGCATTTAACTGATATCTAATTGATATCACATTATCGCCGGTGGAACAAGCGCGGGCGAGTCTGGCTACGGGGCCCAGGACTGAGAGTGGCCGCACTCTGAGCACTTCTTGGCGGGAAGACCAAAAGCACCCTGGAGCAAGGCTCCACAGTTCTCGCAGTTGCTGGACAGTATCCCCATCCCCGTACCGCTCTTGGGTCGCAGTCGGTTCCACAGAACGGCCCCGGCAATCACCATGACGACCAGAAACAGGACGCCGAACAACGGTGACTCGGTCGTCACGATTACTCCCACGACGATGACCGCCAACATGATGAAGGACAGCGACCGTCGGCTGGGAGGACGTTTTGCTGGCGGGCCACTGGTCAAGAAGTGCTCACCAGCCCGTTACCGAGTGACCTTCAACTCGAACCGAGTCCCACCCGCTTTTGGAGAAGCCGCCGTAAGGGGCCGGGCAGAAAGCGTTTGATGGCGTCTCGCTGGCCGCGAAGATTGGCGAGGTCTCGCTCGTCAATGGCACGCTGCGCTTCAAGCGCGTCGACCTGGAGGGTGAGTTTCTCGTTGTGTGCCCGCAGTGCCGTGTTGTGCGTGGTCTGGTCGAGGAGCTGGTCACTGAGATCGATCAGATCGAGGGCGAGTTTGTCGACGGCGTGTTCGGCGTCGTCACGCACGGCCTTCACGACAAACTGGTAGGTCAGCGCTTCGCGGTCCGCGGTGATTGCGGCGAACGTGGCGTCGTCGACATCGCTGCGGTCCATCCCAATCTCGGTGGCGAACGCGGGAACCGTGATGCGACTGATCTCGACCACCGCGAGACCGGCTTCGCGCACGAGCTCCACCAAACTCTCCTTGGTGAAGAAGCTGATGTGCGTTCGGTCCAGCAGTCCGCTCTCGCTGTACGGAAAGACTCCCTTGATGAGGGCAGCCTTGACGTCGGCGTGGGCGATGTTGGGCACCGAGATCACGACAACCCCCGAGGGTGCCAGGTGCGTGGCGGCTTCGCGCAACGCCGGAAGGGGGTCTCGCAAGTGTTCGAGCACGTCCCCGAACAAGATCGCGTCGAAGACGTCGCCCTCAAGTTGCGTCCAGAGTGCGGGGTCCTCAAGATCGCCGATGACCACGCGCTCGAGCCACTCTCGGGCCGGTTCGACCACCGAGGCGTCCACTTCCATACCCACGACGGTGCATCCCTGGGCCTTCAGCAGCGCACTCATGTGGCCTGACGCACAGCCGGTCTCGAGTACGCGCTTGTTGTAGCCCACCATTCTCAACATCGTGGTGTGCGAGTTATTCTCCTCGTCGGGGTCGATCTCGGCGTGATAGTG
>DATHNV010000146.1:0-2179 GCA_035485615.1 Acidimicrobiales bacterium | reverse complement strand
GATTCCTCAACGTCTACGTCAACGACGATGACGTGCGCTACATCGGGGGCGTGCAAGCCTCAGTGGAGAACAACGACGAGATCACGTTGCTGCCCGCGGTCGCTGGTGGCGCCTGGTAGTGACGCGCTACGCGTCGATACTTGACCTCATCGGTTCGACGCCTGTCCTGGACGTCAGCGCTCTTTCTCCCCGTCCCCGTGTCGCGATTTGGGCCAAGTTAGAGGGCCGCAATCCGGCTGGTTCCGTCAAGGATCGCGTCGCACTGTCCTTGGTGGAAGCGGCGGAACGCGATGGTCGACTCGTTCCAGGTCGAGCGGGCCAGATACTGATCGAACCGTCTTCGGGTAACACCGGCATCGCCCTGGCTCTGGTGTGTCGACTGCGCGGCTATCACCTCAAGGTGGTGCTGCCGACCAACGTCTCGCCCGAACGCCGCCAGCTGCTGGAGGTGTTTGGCGCCGAGATTATCGACTCGCCGGGCAACGAAGGCTCGAACGGCGCGGTGCGCCTCGCCCAATCCCTCGCGGGCGCAAATCCCGACTGGGTCTTCTTGTACCAGTACGCCAACCCGGCCAATCCGCTCGCGCACTATCACTCGACCGGCCCCGAAATTCTCGCAGACGTCCCCGAGCTCACCCACTTCGTCGCGGGCCTGGGAACCTCGGGCACGCTGATGGGCGTGGGTCGCTACCTCAAGGAACAGCGTCCGGAGATTCAGGTCTGGGCCGTGGAGCCCCCGAGTGGCGAAATCGTGGACGGGCTGCGCAACCTCGACGACGGCTACGTGCCGCCGATCTTCACTGACAATCACGGCGAGGAGCTGCTCGACCGCAAGGTCATTGTGCGAGCTCGCGAGTCAGTCGAGTGGACGCGGCGTCTGAGCGAGCTCGGGCTGTTCGTGGGACTCTCCTCCGGTGCGGCCATGGCCGGGGCGGTGAAGTGTGCGGCGACCATTCCCGAGGACGAGGACGCCGCGATCCTGGTGATCATGGCCGACGACGGGTGGAAGTATCTCTCCACGGGCGCGTGGAGCGACGATCTCGACGTCGTGGTCGAACGAGCGAAGTCGACCATCTACTTCTAAGTCGCGCGCGTTTTCCAGTACCGTGGAGCGGCACCTCGGGTGCGAGACGAGGAGAATGATGCCCCTACAACGAGCTGACGGCCGCGCGCTGGACGAGGCCCGACCCCTTACCTTCGAACGAGACTTCACCGACATGGCGGCCGGCTCGGTGCTCGTGAGCTTCGGTCGCACGCGCGTTCTGTGCACCGCCTCGGTCGACACCGACATCCCTCGCTGGCTCAAGGGCCGAGGTCAGGGTTGGGTCAGCGCGGAGTACTCGATGCTCCCTGGTTCCTCGCCCGAGCGCGCGTCGCGCGAAGCCGCCAAGGGCAAGCAGTCGGGCCGTACCCAGGAGATACAGCGTCTGATCGGTCGATCGCTCCGTGCGGTCACTCGACTCGAGCTCTTGCCCGATGTACAGATCCTGGTCGACTGCGACGTGCTCCAGGCCGATGGCGGGACGAGAACCGCCTCCATCTGCGGGGGGTACGTGGCCTTGCACGACGCCATCACGCGCTTGGTCATGGCGGGCACGCTCGCCGAGCACGCGCTCAGCGACTTGGTGGCGGCGGTGTCGGTTGGGATTGTGGGGGGCGTGGCGATGCTGGACCTGCCCTATGAAGAAGACGTGCGGGCCGACACCGACATGAACGTGGTGATGACCGGTTCCGGCCGATTCGTCGAAGTTCAGGGCACCGCCGAGCACGAGCCCTTCGACCGCGACGAACTCGGCGCGCTGCTGGACCTCGCGGCACTCGGAATCGGTCGGATTCACGACGCCCAACGAGAGCTCCTCGCGACCCCACCCGCCCCGCGCTGATGGCCGCGTTCGTCCTGGCCACGGCGAACGAGCACAAGGCCCGAGAGATGCGTCAAGTTCTCGAACCGTTCGGTATTGACTTACTGTCACGGCCTGCTGACGTGGACGACATTGATGAGACGGAGTCGACTCTCGAGGGCAACTCGCTGCTCAAGGCGCGCGCCCTCACTGCGGCGACGGGACTCCCCGCGATCGCCGACGACACGGGACTGTTCATTGACGCTCTCGAGGGACGACCCGGGGTATACAGCGCGCGCTACGCGGGCGAACACGCGAGCTTCGACGACAACGTGCAG
>DATHNV010000145.1:0-2262 GCA_035485615.1 Acidimicrobiales bacterium | reverse complement strand
ATCGGCAACTGGAAGATGAACCTCGACTTCGTCGAGGGTCTGCACCTCGTCCAGCAGATCGGTGTGCTCATCAAGAATCGACCGCTCGAGCACACCGACGTGGTGGTCGCGCCACCCTTCGTTGACTTGCGCACCGTGAGTTCGGTGCTGGAGTCCGAGCGCCTGAGCGTCGCCCTCGCTGCCCAGCACGTGAGCGCCTATGAGAACGGCGCGCGCACCGGCGAGACCTCTCTGTCGATGCTGACGCGCCTCGGCGTGCAGTTCGTCATCGTCGGGCACTCCGAGCGACGCACCTTCTACGACATGACCGACGAGGTGGTCGCGCTCACCCTGCGCGCCGTCGTGCGCGGGGGAGTGCGCGCCGTGGTGTGCGTTGGTGAGAATCGCGAGCTACGCGAAAGTGGGGACGCCGAGTCATTTGTGCGCCACCAGCTCGAGGCCGCCCTGAGCGGCCTGGAGGCGACATTCCACGAGTCGGTCGTGGTCGCCTATGAGCCGCTGTGGGCCATCGGCACCGGGGTGACCGCGAGCTCAGAGCAGGTGCGCGAGATGACCGCCTTCGTGCGCGGGGTCGTACGGTCACTCGGTTTTGCTGCGCCCACGGTGCTCTATGGCGGATCGGTGAACCCCGATAACGCTGGTGAACTGGTGCGTGAGAGCGACGTCGACGGGTTTCTCGTCGGGGGCGCGTCGCTCAAGGCCGAGTCGTTCTACGCCATTCTTCGGGCCTGTGACGACTGCTACGCTTTAAAGCGCTAATTCGGAAGGGCCCCCATGCTGACCTGGGTAATCATTGCTGTAGAGTGCGCCGCCGCCGTGGCGCTGGTCTTTCTTGTCCTGCTGCACTCGGGTCGAGGGGGCGGTATTTCTGACCTCATGGGGGGTTCCATCGGCTCTGCGGCCACGGGATCGACGGTCGTGGAGCGTAACTTGGACCGCATCACGATCGCCGTGGCGCTGGTCTTCACCTTTTCCACACTGGCTCTCGACCTACGCCTGCAGTAGGGGCGATGCGCTCGAGTCGCAGCGGGCTCGCGCTCGGAATCGGAGCGCTCTGTCTCGTGGCGGCCCTTATACCCATTGCGCGCTCCGGGGCGAGTGCCACGGGCAACGAGAACGCGAGCACCCTGGATATCTCCCTGCCGGGGCCCTTTACCGGCTGTTCCTACCTGGACCCGGGGGCGACCGTCACCTCGGACGCCATCTTGGACCTGGTGCGCCCCTCAGCCTTCCAGACCAACTTCAACGGCACACTCCAGGGCGAAGATGGCGCGATCTCCTCGGCCGAGCTGATCTCGCTCTCGCCCCAGACCGTTCGCTACACGATCTCGCCCAAACTGCTCTGGAGCGACGGGTTGGCCTTTAACGGCGCGGACCTCGTCGACTGGTGGCAGCGTGCGCGCACGCTCGCGAGCGTGACCAGCGACGGCTACCGGGCGATCAAGTCACTGGTGGTGGCCACGAACGGACTCTCGGTCACCGCGACGTTCGCCTCGCCCTACGCCGACTGGGAGCTGCTCTTTCGCGACATTGAGGCCCCTGGCACGACGCCGGGGTGTGCGATCGGCAATCTCGTCTCTCGCCCCTCGTTGGGTCCGTACTCGGTGACCACGGCCTCGGCCAGTCGGATCGTGTTGTCGATGAATCCGCAGTGGCCCCTCGACCCCAATCGCTTCGGGCGCATCGTCATCACCGACAACCAGAACCTGCCCAAGTCGTTTAACTCGAGTTACGCCGACTACACGCTCGCGCTGGACAGCGCGTCAATTGTGGCTTTGAGCAATCACCCCACGCTGGATAGCCACATCGGCTCGTCGAACAACATCGAAGAGCTCACGTTCGCTCCCGGCACCCAAATTACGAGCCAGTTGGCACTACGCAAGGCCCTCAGTCTGTCGATCAGTCGCCAGTCGATGATCGACACACTCTTTGGCTCAGTGACCTACTCACCCTCCGTAGCGGCCTCGGCCATCTACTCTCAGGGCCAGAGCCAGTATCCCGGAACCTCGGGATCGAATCCATCCGGTCAGACGACCACCACCACGACGCCCGCCAAGGGCAGCCTGGTGGACTGTCAGCCCTGTGCGCTGGCAGATCTGCACGCCGCGGGATACACCCGCACGAGCGCCGGGTGGATCGACGGATCGGCGAAACCCCTCACCATTGTTCTCGGCGTGGGCTCGAGTGTGCTTGACCATACCGTCGCCCACCTGGTGGTCGCCGACTGGAAAGCGATTGGTATCCGAACCACGATCGTGAACG
>DATHNV010000144.1:0-2793 GCA_035485615.1 Acidimicrobiales bacterium | reverse complement strand
CCTCGGTGACCAAGGTGCCGATCACCACGACGTCCGCACCCACGCCGCGCAGCAGACGAAGAGTCGCACCGGTGGACGCACCGGTGGAGACCACGTCGTCGACGATCGCCACGCGCTTACCTTGCACGTCGCTGATGCGGGCGCGATCGAAGAGGAGGCGCTGCTCGGCGTCGGTGGTGATGGAGCGCACCGGCTCGCTGATGGCGTCGGCCAGGTGGATCTTTGGCGTCTTGTGCAGCACGACGTATCGATCGAGGCCCAAGTGGCGCGTCACCTCTACGGCGAGGGGAATGCCCATCGTCGCCACGGTCGCGACGATGTCAACTTCGTAGGGCTCGAGGACCTCGGCGAGTTCCCTACCGGCCCGCTCCAAGAACGCCACACCTACGTCAACGGTGATGAGCAGGGCGAGAGCGAGATTGTCGTTGAGCGACACGATCGGCAACTCGAGTTGCTGGGAGCCGATGTCAACGACGTACGTGCCTCTGTTCACCGCAGGGAGCATACTTATCTCCATGAGCGAGCCCCGCACCCCACTCGACCTCAACCTCGCGCGCGAGATGCTTCAGACCGCCCTCGCCGAGGCCCGCATCGGTCTCGCCGAAGGCGGCATTCCGATCGGCGCCGCGCTCTTTCACCGCGATGGTGAACTCCTGGGCGCGGGTCACAACCGGCGCGTGCAACAAGATGACGCTTCGGTGCACGGAGAAACCGACGCCTTTCGTCGGGCCGGGCGGCGACGTGACTACCGGGAGTGCGTCATGGTGACAACGCTCTCACCCTGCTGGTACTGCTCGGGACTCGTTCGCCAGTTCAACATCGGCGCCGTCGTTATCGGCGAAGATGAGAACTTCCACGGCGGTCACGACTGGCTCGAAGACCTCGGCGTCGAGATCATCGTTCTCGATGACCCCGAGTGCATCACCTTGCTCGGCACCTTCATCAGTGACCATCCAGATCTCTGGAACGAAGACATCGGTCTCTGATCGAAGGCCTCAGCAAACCCACGACCTCGACCCGAGAAAAGCTCGGGACCGGTGTTGTGCTCGTTGCTCACGCGTGGGGCGCTCTCGTCCTCGTCGTAATGGCTCGCTATCACATCAATGAGCCATCGACCATAACCGCCATCACCACCAACGGGCACACGTACTACGGCGATCCCCCCGCGCTCACGCTGCTCGAGCGAGATCCAGTGTCCTTCTCGATCATTACCATTGCGCTTGGACTCGGGCTGTTCGTTGCGTTAGTAGATCTCGAAGTTCGACGGAGGAGAAATCTATGCGGCTATGGCGTGGGCGCCGTCTTCGCGGGAATCGCCATGATCCTCTTTTCACTGCTCGGGCTCCTGTGGGGACTCGCCTCCGTCGGCGTCGACGGCGCTCTGCTTGTACTGGCGGGTCTGATCCTTCGGCGAGACGATCAGCGGGCGGGGGGTCCAAACAGTCGGTCCCCGGCGTCGCCGAGTCCCGGGGTGATGTAACCGACGTCGTTGAGTTCGGCGTCGAGGGCGGCGGCCACAATGCGCACGTCGGGGTGACGAGAGACCACGAAATCCACCCCCGGCTGGGCCGCGATGAGACAGAGCACGGTCGTCGCGTCGGCGCCGCGCTCACCGAGCATCTCGAGCACGCGGTCGAGCGATCCACCCGTGGCGAGCATGGGATCACAGATGACCACGTGCACGCCTATCAAACTGTCCGGCAGGCCGTCGAGGTAGACGTCCGGTTGCAGGGTGTGCTCATTGCGCCGCAGGCCGACGAGACACACCCGGTGTAGCGGCAGCACCTCCTGGACGGCGGGGCTCATGCCCAATCCCGCTCGCAAGATGGGCACGATCAGGTATTCGGTGTCGATGCGCTGCGCGGGCGCCCCCTTCATCACCGGGGTGTCGACGGTGGTGTCCGAGAGCGGCGTATCGCGGAACGCTTCGTAGGCAACAAAACGCGAGATCTCACCCGCTAGGCGAAGGAAGTCGGCGTTCGAGGTTCGCACGTCGCGCAGTTGGCGAATCTTGTCGGCGACGATGGGATGATCAACCACAAAGAGAGAATCCACGCGCTCACACTAGATCGTGTCGACTTACAGCGCCCTGGGGGATCCTCCCAACGAGGCGCCCAGAATCTCACCCACCCTCGTCGCATCGGCGTCGCGTATCGCGCGCGGCACGGGAGCCAAGAGGTCGTCCCAAATCGCGAGGCACGTACCGCGCAACTGAACGAATCCCTCGGGGCGGGCGAAAAAGAGGATGTGCAAGTGCGCTCCCCCGTCGCCCCATCGCGACACGTGGGCGCGCGCAATGTGTTCGAGTGACTCGATTGCACGGGCCGTTTGAATCACGATGAGTCCGAGCTGAGCCGCCAGCTCGGCGGGCAGGTCACCCACGTCGAAGTGCTGCTTGGGCGTCAGCATCAGTATCAACGGCGCACCCGAGGGTTCGGGAGCAACCATGAGGCGCCATGTGTCGTCCTGCCAAATGACAAGGTCGTCGCCTTCACGACAGTTCCGACAGGTCGCCGGGTCCTCACCGTGTCGGGCTGGCTCGGGAAGGACTGGAGCGTGCAGCGGTGCGACGCGAAGGCCGTCCTGCTCAAAGGGAAAGATGTCCCAGCGGGTAATACCCGACAGGCCGACGCGCCCGTCGTCGTCCGCCGCGCTCAGAGCGTTAGCGAAGAAATCGTCCGGTGAGAGCGGCACCGAGGCATGGTACCTCCCGGTCGCGATCTAGGCCATTGCCTTCACGGCCTCGATGAGTGAAGTCGGGCTCTGGTCGCCCACGGGAATCGGTTGGACTTG
>DATHNV010000143.1:0-7248 GCA_035485615.1 Acidimicrobiales bacterium | reverse complement strand
ATGGCCGTGGACTCGCCCCCGGGCATCACGAGCGCGTCGATCACCTCAAGTTGCTCGGTCGTGCGCACCTTGATGACATCCGCGCCCAACGATTCGAGCATCGCGGTGTGTTCGCCCACGTCGCCCTGGAGCGACAAGACGCCGACGCGCGTCATTACCAACCGCGTTCGGCCAGCCGCAGCTCCAACGTGGAGGTCTCGAACCCCTTCATCGCCGCGCCCAAGCCCGTGGAGATCTTGGCCACGACCGAGGCGTCCTCGAAGTGCGTGGCCGCTTCCACCATGGCCGCGGCCATACGAACGGGATCGTCACTCTTAAAGATTCCCGAGCCCACGAAGACCGCTTCGGCACCCAACTGCATCACGAGTGACGCGTCGGCGGGTGTGGAGAGACCGCCCGCGCAGAACAAGGGAACGGGCAGCTTGCCGGTAGCGGCGACCTCTTGGACGAGGGGAAGTGGAGCCTGGAGATCCTTCGCCAGCGCGTAGACCTCGTTCGCGTCCGCACTGTGCAGGCGACGCATCTGGGCATTGATCGTGCGCAGGTGCCGCACCGCTTCGACCACGTTGCCGGTGCCGGCCTCACCCTTGGATCGAATCATGCACGCGCCTTCGCCGATGCGACGCAAGGCCTCGCCCAGGTTCGTCGCCCCGCAGACGAAGGGCACGTTGAAGGCCCACTTGTCGATGTGGTTTTCCTCATCGGCGGGCGTGAGGACCTCGGACTCGTCGATGTAGTCGACGTCAAGGGCCTGGAGAATCTGGGCCTCGGCGAAGTGCCCGATACGGGCCTTGGCCATCACGGGGATGGTCACGGCCGCTTGGATCTCTTGGATCATGAGCGGGTCGCTCATGCGCGCCACTCCCCCGTCGCGACGGATGTCGGCGGGCACACGCTCGAGGGCCATGACCGCGACGGCCCCGGCGTCCTCGGCGATCTTGGCCTGCTCGGGGTTGACGACGTCCATAATGACGCCGCCGCGCAACATATCCGCCAGCCCCCGTTTCACGAGGGCCGATCCGGTCGTGGGTGAAGAACTCATAACCACAGCCTAATGGCGGTCAATTACCACTCTTCGAGAGCCCGCGCGCGCAACTCGGGGTCATCCAGATCCGACAGGTCGCTCGTGGCGCGGTCGCTCCACGGGTTAAAGAAGACCCAGCGCCACTCGTTGTAGGTGGAGGACGCAAAAAACGAGTCCGACGCGAGTTGCTGGCGCGCGCACTTGCGCAGCGCGCCAGCCAGGCCGAGCGGGTAGCGAATGCTCGCTGCCGCCACCTCGTCAGCCCGGTAGGCCAAAGCGGGTCCGGCCAACTCGCGACGCGCAGAATCGCTCAGGGACGTGACGGCCGAGAGCGCCTCGCGCTCGAGTAGTCCGAGGCGCTGGCGCGCGAGGCAGTGCGCGACGACTCCCTCGAGTTCGATGAGTTCGAAGTCCTGCATCACCGCCGAGGTGACAAAGAGCGAGTACTTCTGGGCGTCGGGCACCAGGGCTGCGTTGTAGCCGTGCTCGCTCACAATGAACGCGGACACGTGATCGACCCCAAAGGTGGCGGCCAGACGATCCAACACGGTGACCAGGCGAAGGCGCTCGGTGGGATTCCCGCCCGGGGTAAAGGTACTGAGCATCGCGGCACCCAAGGTGTTGCCGCGATCGGCGAACGTCGACAGTGCCCGGCGAAGATCCCAGACGTAGAGGGCGCCCACGACGACCCCGACGGCGGGTAGCCACGGCACCACGATCGCACCCACGATGAGGGCCACCACGACCACACCCACGATCAGCGTCTGGGGTAGACGACGCCGCAGAGCGAAGGAGCGAACCGCGTGTTCGTGGGCGTGTCGTTCCGCGGTCGAGGGCGCGTAGGGGTTGTTCCAGTTCGGATCGAGGACCGGGGTCACGTGGCGCTGGACGCGCTCACGCGAGCGCGAGGAGTGCGCGCGCCCCGAGCGCGATCGTTGCTTGGTGGCCACGTCTTTAGGCTACTGGGTTGCTAAATCGCTCCTGCGCGAGCGCGTAGCGCGTCTCGTACTCTTCCACCAGTTTGGTCATCGACCAGTTCTCGGCGTAGGCGCGGGCCGCCTTGATGCCGTCGTCACTCTCCTCGGCCAGCGCCGCATCGATGGCGTGCTCCAGGGCGTGCGCGTCGCCGGGATGAAAGAGATGGGCGTGTCCCCCGGCTGCTTCCCGGTAGCCGTGAATGTCACTGGCCACCACGAGGGCCTCACTCGACATGCCCTCTAAGAGAACCAGTCCGAAACTCTCGCCGTGGGTCGACGGGGCGACGAGCACGTGTACGCGTCGCATCCACGATCTCTTTTGGGCGTCGCTAACCCGACCCAGGAACACAACGCGCCCGTCGTGAGCGGCGAGAGCCTCCAGGCGAGCCCGATCCGGGCCGTCACCCGCGATCACGAGTCGCCACGGTCGACCGCCGCGCGCGTTGTGCTCGCGCGTCGCTTCAATCACGGTGGCGACACCCTTGCGCTGATCGAGTCGACCGACGAAGAGCAGCACGACCTCAACGGAACGTTCGCGCGCCGAGGTCACGAAGCGCTCGGTCTCGAATCCGTTAAAGAGGACGTCACACTCGGTCCCGGTCACCGATTCGATGGTCGAGGCCGCGGCGGCGCTGACGGCGACCGACACGTCCAGTCCTTTGGACAGCGAGCGGATGAACGGTGCGCCGAACTTGAGTGCCGGTCCCGAACCGCCGCGATGGAAGGTGCCCACCGATGGATAGCGGTGTGCGCGAAGGCTCACCCACGTCAGCAGTGGTGCAAAGGGTTCGTGGTAGTGCACGACGTCGGGTGCAAAGGTCTCGAGTGCTCCACGCGCCTGGAACGCGGCGCGCGGGGACAAGGTCAGCGGCGCACGAGATCCGTTGGCCGGCACCGACATGAGATGCCCGAATCGCCGCACCTCCGCGGGTGTGTCGTAGCGCGTCTCGTCGCGGGCGTCAGGTGCGATCACGAGCACGTCGCTACCGCGCGCACTTAACACGCGGCTCATGGCGAGCACCTGTTCTTGGACCCCGCCGTACACGCTGAGCGCGTAGGGCGACACCAGAGCGACGCGACGGCTCACGAGGCGAACCTCGCTTGGAGCACGTGCCACTGCTCGGGCGCTCGTCGAATGAGGTGCTCGAGTTCGCGCGCGACGTCCTGGGTCACGCGTCGCACGTCCTCGCGCAGTCGAGCGCTGCGCGTGGTGTCGATGGGTGGCGTCACCACGGCGTAGTGATCGCGACCGGGTCCCGTGTAGCACGCGGCCGCCACCAGCGTCGCACCCGTGCGCAGGGCGAGCGTGGCGGGGCCTGGCGGCATCGTGACTCGTTCGCCAAAGAACTCCACCTCAATGCCGTTGTCCTGGATGTCGCGGTCACACAGGAGTCCGACCACGCCACCGTCGCGCAGCGTCGAGAGCAGCACCGTGCCCGCGTGCTCGTTGAGCGGTTCGATGCGAATCCCCATAGCCTCACGCTTCTTCTTGAACCAGCTAAAGAGTTCCGGCGGATCGAGCTCCTCGGCGACGGCGGTCATGGTGAGCCCAATGGTGTCGAGGAACGCTCCGCCCCACTCCCAGGATCCGATGTGAGGGAGGGCAATGATGAGACCCTGGCCTCGCTCTTTCGCGGCCACTAGGTGCTCGAGGCCCTCGGCGATCTGGAAACGCTCGCTCACGACCGACTTCGAGATGGCGGGGAGTTTGGCGCCCTCGGCCCAGTAGTGGCCGTAGCCGCGAAAACCTCGGTCGACGAACTCCTCGAGAAGATCGTCGGGCACACTCGATCCCGGGCCCGCGAGCACGTGACGCAGATTGTCCTTGAGGTGCCGACGTGAAGTGGTGGTTCGTCGACCCAGCGCCTGGGCGATCGTTTCGGCCACGGCCTCGTCGAATCGTTCCGGCAACACCTCCATCGCCGAGCCCAACGTCTTGAGCGCGACAACGCGCGCACGAGGGGTCACCCTTAGTGGCGCGAGGCGCGACTCAGTCCCTCGCGCAGCCGTCGAGTGTGTTGACGAGTACGAGGGGCGGGAATGGGGGCGGGAGCGGGTCGAGCGGCCACCTGCCACACTCGCCAGAATCGACCGATCGCGGTCATCGCGGTCAGACCCAACATGACCCACAGCACCGGGATAAATATGGTGTAGCTCGCGAGACCGATCCCGAGCAGAATGAGGCGCTCGGCGCGCTCCATCAGGCCACCTTTGGCGGCCAGACCCAGGCTCTCAGCCTTGGAGCGCTCGTACGAGATCAAGAACGTCGTGGCCAGGATGCCAAAGGGCAACAACACGAGTTGACCGTGGTGGTGCGCGGTGAGGTAGTACGCGGCACCGCCCATGAGCACCGCATCGCCCACCCGGTCACTCACCGAGTCGAAGAAACTGCCGCGCTGGCTCGTGCGCTGGCTCGCCTTGGCGACCGCACCGTCCAACAGATCGTGAAAGCCGGTCAGGGTCAAGAGCACGATCGCGAGCCAGTTGTACCCGGCCCCGATGGCAAAGGCGGTCGCACACGCGAAGAGAAGGCCCGAGGTCGTGACGACGTCCGCCGAGAGGCCGATGCGAACGAGCCCGCGCCCGACCGGCGCCATGCGAGCGTCTACCGATTGACGGAATTTGCCGTCGAACATCGATCCTCTTGGCTCACACGATGCATTCTACCTCTACCGATCAGTAACTCTGGCGTCCAACTGGGCGTGAACTTTGCGCCAGGTCACGTCCAGGGACTCCGACAGCACCCGGGTCTCACCGATCGACGTCATGAAGTTGGTGTCACCGTTCCAGCGCGGCAGGCTGTGGGCGTGCATGTGACGGGGAATGCCCGCGCCCGCGGCTGAGCCCAGATTCATGCCCACGTTCATGCCGTCGGGACCGTAGGCCGCGTTCAGAGCGATCACCGCGCGGCGCACGACGCCCGAGAGATCCAGGTACTCCGCGTCGGTGAGCTCTTCGAGCTCGGCGACGTGACGATACGGGACGGTGAGCAGGTGCCCCGACCCGTAGGGAAACGCGTTGAGCACGAGGTACGTGTGCTCACTACGCCAGAGCACGCCGGTGGACTCACTGACGGGCTCAGTGGCGAGTTGACAGAACACGCAACCTGCGCTGTCATGGTCGTGCTCACCTTGAAACGCACTCGAGACGTAGCTCTCGCGCCAGGCCGCCGAGAGACGATCGAGTCCCACTCAGGGTGCCTCGGGCGAGGCGTGGCGAGCGACCTCGTCGCCCAGGCGCTGGGCAAACTCGCCCACACTCACGCCACGTTCAGGATCGTTCGACCCGCGCGCGTTCACGCCCACGGTGCCGGACTTGACGTCGTCGTCGCCCACCACGAGCACGTAGGGAATCTTCTCCAGCTTCGCTTTGCGAATCCGCGCGCCCAGTGGTTCACTCGCCTCGTCGACCTGAGTCCGGATGCCCCGTTCGCCCAGGAGAGCGGCGACCTCGAAGGCGTAGTCATCGTGATCGTCGCGCACGCCGAGTACGCGCACCTGTTCCGGGCACAGCCAGGTGGGCAAGTTGCCCGCGAAGTGCTCGATCAAGATCGCCATGAATCGTTCCACCGAACCGAAGAGAGCGCGGTGAATCATGATCGGACGCTGGCGCGAGTTGTCGGCCGCCACGTAGGTCGCGTCAAAGTTGTTGGGTGTCTGAAAGTCGAGTTGGACCGTGGAGATCTGGTGGGTGCGCCCAATCGCGTCGCGCGCCTGCACGGAGATCTTGGGACCGTAGAACGCGCCCCCGCCCGGGTCCATCACAAACTCGAGTCCCGCGTCACGACAGACCTGGGCCAAGATCGCTTCGGCCTCGGCCCAGTCCTCGTCGCTGCCGATCGCCTTGCCGGGCGGGCGCGTCGAGAGTTCGAGGTAGAAGTCATTGAGCCCGAAGTCTCGCAACAGATCGAGCACGAAGTTGAGCGTGCGCGTCAACTCTTCGTACATCTGATCGCGGGTGCAAAAGATGTGCGCGTCGTCTTGGGTCATACCACGCACGCGCGTGAGGCCCTGGACCACGCCGGACTTTTCGTAGCGGTACACCGAGCCGAACTCGAAGTAGCGCAGTGGCAACTCGCGGTAGCTGCGTTGACGCGCGTTGAAGATGGTGATGTGAAAGGGGCAGTTCATCGGCTTGAGGTAGTAGCGCTGGCCTTCGTCGAGTTCCATGGGCGGGTACATGCCCTCGGCGAACCACGTGAGGTGACCCGAGGTCTCAAAGAGGTCAGCCTTGGTGATGTGCGGCGAGTAGACGAAGTCGTAGCCCGAGACCTCGTGGCGCTGGCGTGAGTACTCCTCCATCACGCGACGAATGATGCCGCCCTTGGGGTGAAAGAGCACCAGGCCAGGTCCGATCTCGCCCGGAAAGGAAAAGAGGTCGAGTTCGGCGCCCAACTTGCGGTGATCCCTCGCTTCGGCCTCTTCGAGTTGGCGAAGGTGGGCCGCGAGAGCGTCCTTGGACTCCCACGCCGTGCCGTAGATGCGCTGGAGTTGCGGGTTCTTCTCATCGCCGCGCCAGTACGCGCCGGCGACGCGGGTGAGTTCGAAGTAGCCGAGTCGTGCGGTCGAGGGAACGTGCGGTCCCCGGCACAGGTCCACGAACGAACTTGAGTTCTGATACGTCGAGACCACCTGATCGCCGCCCGTTTCGGCCAAGTCCTCTTCGTCGCCGGCGGCGACGCCTTCGATGATCTCAATCTTGAAGGGCTGATCCGCGAAGATCGCCAGCGCCTCGGGAATCGCGTACTCGTGGCGCACGAAGGGCTGGTCTTCGGCCACGATGGCGCGCATCTCGGCCTCCACCCTCGGCAGGTCGTCGTCACTAAAGTGGCCCCCACCAGGGAGTTCGAAGTCGTAGTAGAAGCCGTCGCGAATCGCCGGACCAATCGCGTAGTGGGCCCCGGGCCACAGGCGCGTGACGGCCTGGGCCATCACGTGCGCACTCGAGTGACGCAGCACCTCGCGACCGTCGTCACTGGCGGCGGTGACGATCGCCACCTTGTCCCCGTCGCCGAGTGGCGCCGAGAGGTCAGTCAGCGCACCGTTCACCCGAGCGGCCACGGCGTCTTTGGCCAGACGAGGTCCGATCGCGGCGGCCAGATCGAGCGAGTTGGAGCCCTCTACGAGGCTGCGCGAACTTCCGTCGGGCAACTCAACTGTGATCTCGGACATCGCTCCCTTTCGCCGATTACAGCGTAACGCCGAGCAATGCGGCAGCCGAAGTGACCTTTGATCCGGCGTGGGCGGC
>DATHNV010000142.1:0-2320 GCA_035485615.1 Acidimicrobiales bacterium | reverse complement strand
GGCCGTCCAGTTAATGAACGACTACGTCGACGGCACACTGTCGCGACGCCAACGCCGTCGTCTCGAATCCCATCTGGCCGACTGCGACGCCTGCACCGCCTACCTCGAGCAGTTGCGCGTCACCATCCGCGCGAGTGCGGTCGTGATCGTCGACGACATTGACCCTGCGGTGCTCGAGTCGTTGGTCGAGCTCTTTGAGCGATACCAAGAGGACCCGGACACCTAAGTCGCCCGACCCTCGGCCCGTCGTTCGAGCCGCCAGACAAAGCGAAGGGCACTCCACGTGTCGTCGATCGCACAGACCTTGTTATCCACCAGACCGAGCGCCAGCGCGGTGTCGCGCACGACGTGATCGGACAAGTCACTCGCGACCCCCGACGACCGTTTCGGCCACGCGATCCACAGAGACCCCGAGGGAAAGATGTGCTGGCCGAGCTGCGCCACGTCTCGATCCAGGTCGCGAGCGCGCACAAAAAACGCGAGCACCAGGTCCGCGTCTCCTCGACGACGGCGAACAGTCGTTCCCGGCGGCGCGTCGAGGTCGAAGTCAATTGGGGCGTGCACGAGGGACACCGTCTGGTGGGGTCGAACGCCGAGCTTCACACTGAGCGGTGAGTCCGTCACACCGAGAGTTTGCCAGCGCACGTGCGATCCGGCTCGCTCTAGGGTGGGGCGGTGCACGACCCACATCCGACCAGTTCATCCCTCGGGTACTTGAGCGCCCACGAGATATTGAAACGTCTCGCGGCGGGCGGACTCACGTCACTCGATCTTGTTGACACTCTTATCGAGCGAATCGAGCAGGTGGATGCGAGCGACAGTCACGTGGCCCTCAACTCCGTCGCCGCGATGAGTGAGGACGCGCGCGCTCAAGCCCACGTGCGCGACGAAGAGCGACAGGGTGGCGGCGCACTCGGGGCGCTGCACGGTATCCCCGTGCTGATCAAGGACAACGTGGAGGCTAACGGTCTGCCCGGACTCGCGGGCTCGACGTCGTTGATCGGACGCCCGACGAGTGACGCGACGTTGGTCACGCGCCTGCGCGATGCAGGAGCGATCATTCTCGGCAGCACGAATCTCAGCGAGTGGGCGAACATTCGCTCACCGCGTTCATCGAGTGGGTACTCCGCGTCCGGCGGGCTCGTCGCCAATCCGTGGGCGCTGGATCGTTCCGCCGGGGGATCATCGTCGGGATCGGGCGCGGCCCTGGCGGCGGGACTCGCCCCGCTTGCGGTGGGTACTGAGACCGACGGATCCATCGTCTGTCCTGCATCTGTCAACGGCGTCACCGGCCTCAAGCCGACGGTGGGCGTCGTGCCCACACACGGAGTCATCCCGATTAGCGCAAGCCAGGACAGCCCCGGACCAATGGGTCGCCACGTGGCCGACGTGGCCCTGATGTTCTCGGTCCTCGCCCAGCAAGAGCCACTTCGCGTGGACGCGACCTCAATGGTGGTGGCGAAGAACTGGCGCACCGGTCATCCGGCGACCGACCAGCTCTTCGATGACGTCGTGGACGAGCTCGCGCGCGCGGGCCTGAGAATGGTGTCGCGTGATCTCGCCGGACCCGGCGAGAGTGAGGGCCGCGATGAGTTGACCGTCCTGTTGGCCGAGCTCCTCGACGACCTGAGCGCGTACCTGGCCGCGCGACCCGGCGACGGTGTTACGTCCCTCGCTGATGTCATTGCCTTCGAGGATGAACACGCCGAAATTGAGCAGCGCTACTTCGGGCACGAGAACTTTCTCGAGGCGGTCTCTACCGGTGGGCGTGCGGGTCCGGCGTACGCCGAGGCTCGCCAACGCAACCTCGCCTGGGCGCTCGACACTTCCCTCAACCCCGGAATCGACGGCGCCGACGTCATCATCGCTCCCGCATATGGACCGTCGTGGAAGAGTGACCTGATAGTGGGAGGTCACCCGGGTCCCGCGAGTCCCGTCACGAGCCCCGCCGCGATCGCGGGGTGGCCGATCCTGAGCTTGCCCCTCGGTCTCGTGGACGGACTGCCCGTCGGTCTGGCAGTCGTGGGACGCGCGAACGATGAGTGGCGCGTGCTGGACGCCGCCGCGCGCATTGAGGCGGTCCTGCGTTCGGCGAACCCCTGGCCGACGCCGAACTGGCAGGCGGCGACGCGAGGCTAGGTCGCTAGAACCCCGGTGGGGAGCACTTGAGCGTCCAGCCCCAGACCGCGCGCACGGCACTGGGAAGAGTGATCGGGCACTTCGCGCCATCGGCACCGCCGAGTCCGTCGTCGTAGATCTTCCACTTCGACGCGCCTGCGGCGCGGGTGAAGAGGTAGTACGCGCCATCGTCTTGTGCGCC
>DATHNV010000141.1:0-4154 GCA_035485615.1 Acidimicrobiales bacterium | reverse complement strand
CTGCGCCCGTCTAGGTGCGCCGAGTAGTTCTCGATCCCGGCGCACACCCCCGTCTGTTCGAGCATCTCGAGATCGTGTTCGGTGCGCGAGCGAAGTCGCTGGGCCTCGAGGAGTTTGCCCTCGCTCTGGAAGAGCGCGAGTTGGCGCTGAAGCTCCTCTTCGATGCTGCGACAGGCGCGCTGGAGTGTCGCGTTGCTCGTGGCGTAGTGCGAGGCCGCGAAGAGCGTGAACTCTTTGACAGTGCCGCGATTTTCCATGGTGACGGGGTTGAAGAATGAGATCTCTTCGATCACGTCGTCGAAGAACGAGATCCGCACCGCCTCGTGGCTGTAGGCCGGCTGCAACTCGAGGGTGTCGCCCTTCATGCGAAAGGTTCCGCGTTCGATGACGAGTTCGTTGCGGCTGTACTGCATCTCCACGAGGCGTCGTAGCAACCATCGCTGATCGAACTTCGCGCCGATCTCGAGGGGCAACATGTGATCGCGGTACGCCAGGGGCGACCCCAAGCCGTAGATCGCCGACACCGAGGCCACGACCACGGTGTCGCGATGGGTCAGCAGGGAGGACGTGGCGGCGTGGCGCAGCCGGTCGATCTCCTCGTTGACCGAACTGTCCTTTTCGATGTAGGTGTCGGTGCGCGGCACGTAGGCCTCGGGCTGGTAGTAGTCGTAGTACGAGACGAAGAACTCCACGCGGTTCTGGGGCAGCATGTCGCGCAGCTCGGAGGCCAACTGCGCCGCCAGGGACTTATTGGGCTCGAGGATCAGCGTCGGCCGCTGGACCTGCTCGATCAGCCACGCGATGGTCGCCGTCTTGCCACTACCGGTGATGCCTTCGAGTGTCTGGTAGCGCAGCCCGTCGTTCACGCCGTGGGTGAGAGCGGCGATCGCGGTCGGCTGATCGCCCGCCGGCTGAAACGCCGACTCGACCAAAAAGTCAGTCACGCGCCACCAACTCCGAGAGCGCCACGTCGAGCGATGCGTAGAGATCCTCGAGCGAGCCGTTGTTGTCGATCACTCGGTCAGCCAACGCCGAGCGCTCGTCGTTGGTCATCTGGGCGGCGAGGCGCGCGCGAGCGTCCTCGGCGTCCATGCCCCGTTCGGTCACGAGACGATCCAGGGCGGTGTCGGGGCGAACCTCGATCGCCCAGACCTCGTTGAGTTCCAACCCGTCACGGATCTCGCCGCGATAGAGGGGTATGGCCACGAAGGCGACGTCGCCGCTCGCCGCGTCCAACCCGGCCCTCATCTCGGCGCCGATGTACCCATGAGTGATGTGATTAAGCCGGCGCAACGCGCTGGCGTCGTGAAAGACCACGTCCGCAAGAAACTTTCTGTCGATGTCTCCCTCGGGGGTGAGGACGGCGGTGCCGAACGCATCAATGAGGGCTCGCCACGCGGGTTGACTCTGTTCCACCACCCGTCGCGCAAGAACGTCCGCGTCCACGACCGAAAAACCGAGGGTTGTAAGCCTATCGGTGACGGTCGACTTTCCTGCCCCGATGCCTCCGACGATGGCGACACGCTTCACGGAACCACGCTACTGAGCGGCCGTGACATCTGGCCACGAGGAGGTGGCCCAGAACGCCCGGGGCCGTTAGATAGTGTCGCTACAGGTCTTCAAGGGGGAATGTTGTCACGATATTTGCTGCGGCGCCTGATCATGCTGATCGGCGTCGTGTTCGTGATCTCCGTGGGAGCGTTCTACCTCATCCACCTCCTCCCGGGCGATCCGGCGGCGGTCATTTTGGGCACCGGGGATAGCCCGGCGAATCGGGCCCGGCTCTACAAGCAGCTCGGACTGAACAAGCCGATCATCGAGCAGTACTGGGTCTGGATCAAAAACGTTCTGCGCGGCAACCTCGGGACCTCGTTCATCACTGAAACGTCGGTCTGGAGCACTATCAAGGCGGCCCTGCCGATCGACCTGGAGATGATCGTGATCTCCCAGATCCTGGCCTTTGCTTTTGCCATTCCGACCGCCATGCGCAGTGCGCGCAAGCCCGACGGCGTGGTCGACCGCATCCTGGGCGCGGGCAGCTTCACGTTGCTCAGCATCCCCTCGTTCGTGCTCATCGTCGTCTTCGTGCTGGTCATCGCCATTCACCTGGGCGTGCCCCACACCGGACCCGCCTCGTACGTCTCGCTGAGCGCGGACTGGATCACCAACCTCGAGAGCGTGGCGCTGCCCTCCATCGTGCTCGCCATCGGGAGTTTTGTTCTCTACTATCGCGTGCTGCGCAGCGATCTCATCTCGACCCTGCAAGAAGAGTTCATTACGATGGCGCGCTCGAAGGGCATCAGCCAGCGGCGCATCATGTGGCGCCACGCGCTTCGGCCCTCATCGGTCGCCCTGCTGGGTGCGGCGGGCGTCAACATCGGAGGTCTCCTGGCGGGCGGATTCATCGTCCAGTACCTGCTCGCCATCCCCGGGCTCGGCTACCAGCTCATCGCCGCCATCGGACGCAGTGACTACCTGGTCGTCCAGGGCATTGTTCTCGTCGTGTCGGTGGGGGTCATCGTGATTAACTTCGCCTTTGACGCCGCCGTCAACATCATCGACCCGCGGATCAGTCGTGAGTAATCCCACCTTTGCCGCCGAGATCGTCGAGGAGTCGACGGTCCACACGGCCCCGGCTCGCAAGAAGCGCCTCGGCTTTCTGTTCTGGACCTGCGTGACCTGGATCGGGATCAACGTGTTCGGGGCGATCTTCGCCAATGTCCTGCCCCTCATCAGTCCGATTTACGAGAACTTCAACGTCGTGAACTCCAGCCCGTCGTGGCATCACCTGCTCGGCACCGACGACCTCGGCCGCGACATCTTCAGCCGCATCGTCTACGGCTCGCGTATCTCGATCGTCGTCAGTCTCGGCGCAATGGTGATCGGATTTGGGATCGGCATGCCGCTGGGCATGCTGGCCGCCTACCGCCGGGGCAAGTTCGACGCCATCTTGTCGACGGTCATGTACGTCTTTCTCGCCTTTCCGGCGATCATCGCCACCATCGCGGTCCTGTCGTTCTGGACGCCACGGTCCTTGTTCAAGATCATCGTGGTGATCGGGATCGCCGCGATTCCCCTCGTGTACCGGGTTATTCGCAGCTCCACGATGGCCTGCGCGTCCCAGGACTACGTTCTCGCGGCCAAGGTCCAGGGCGCGAGCGACCGGCGCATCCTGATGAAAGAACTGCTGCCCAACATTGCCCCCGTGGCGGTGTCGTTCCTGCTCATTGGCATCGCCACCGTCGTCACCCTCGAGGGTGCGCTCGCCTTCCTCGGACTCTCGGTCAACCCGCCCACCCCCTCGTGGGGCAACATGATCAACGAGAGCCTCGCCGTACTCCAGGCCAACCCGTGGCTGGCGATCTTTCCCTCGGCCGCGATGTGTCTGTTCCTGCTCTCCCTCAACTTCATCGGGGACCGACTGCGCGCGCACTTTGACGTGACCGAGAGCAAGCTATGAGCGACCAGACCTTGCTGTCCGTGCGCGATCTGCACACGACTTTTCGAACGCCAAATGGACCACTGGCGGCCGTCGGCGGTGTCTCCTTTGACCTCGGACAGAACGAGACGATCGGCATCGTGGGTGAGTCCGGGTCGGGCAAGACCGTTCTGTCGCGCACCATCATGGGACTTCAGCCCCGCACCAACGTGGACGTCACCGGCTCGGTTCTGCTCAACGGCTTTGAGGTCGTCGGAGCGAGTGAAAAAGCCAAGCGCGAGATCTGGGGCACCGAAGTCGCCATGATCTTCCAGGACCCCATGACCTCGCTCAACCCAGTGCTGCGCGTGGGCAAGCAGATCGATGAGATTTTGCGAGTGCGCTTGGGCATGAGCCGCGCCGAGGCCAAAGCGCGAGCGATCGATCTGCTCGAGCTCGTGGGCATACCCTCGCCGGCCGAGCGCTACCGCGTGTATCCGGGTGAGCTGTCCGGGGGCATGCGCCAGCGAGTGGTGATCGCCACCGCCCTCGCCGGCTCGCCCAAGCTGCTGATGGCCGACGAACCGACCACGGGCCTGGACGTGACGATCCAGGCCCAGATTCTCAATCTCCTCGACAGCATCAAGGAAAAGATGGCCACCTCCATCGTGCTGGTGACCCACGACCTCGGAGTGGTCGCCACGCGCACGTCGCGGATCATCGTGATGTACGCCGG
>DATHNV010000140.1:0-2893 GCA_035485615.1 Acidimicrobiales bacterium | reverse complement strand
CTCCTGGGAGTGCGCCGCGCCGCATTGGCGCAGTACATCGCCGGACGCGGCGTTGTCGCGCGCATCGACGAATCGAACGACGACCTCGCGTATCGGCGCAATCGTGTGCGTCATCAACTGCTGCCGCTACTCAACGACGTGGCCGACCGCGACGTCGTGCCGCTGCTCGCGCGCCAGGCCGAGGTCCTCTTTGATGATCGCGAGTGGCTGGGTGAACTGCTCAAGGCCGACGTGGCCCGCAACATCGAGGACGTGGACTGTCGCGAACTTCGTGACTGGCCACGCGCGCGCCTGCGTCGCTGGCTACGGGTGAAACTTGCTCGACGTGACGACCTGGGCGAGCATCATCCGCCCAGCAGTGCCGAGATCGAGCGAGCGCTCCGCGTGATCGACGGGGAGGTTGTCGCCGTCGAGCTCGAGGGTGGTTGGCGACTCTCGCGCAGTTCACAGCGCCTCGCGCTCGAAGGCGACTCCACTACGCTGACCTGACATGGATAGGCACTCTCCCGACGATTTCACTGCAACCTGGGCCAAGGGCGTACTGGGCGAGGTGGTCGTCTCGGCCTCGGAGTTGCGTGAGCGGGTCTGTGATCTCGGAGCTCAGATCACGCAGGACTACGCCGACAAGCCTCCGTTGCTGGTCGGCGTCCTCAAAGGCGCGATCAACTTCATGTCCGACCTCATGAGGGCCATTGAACTGCCGGTGGAGGTCGATTTCATGGCGGTCTCCTCCTACGGCGCGGCCACCAAGACCAGCGGTGTCGTGCGCATCGTCAAGGACCTCGACGTCGACCTGACGAACCGTGACGTGCTGATCGTGGAGGACGTCATCGACTCGGGACTCACGCTCAACTACTTGCGCCAGTACCTCGGCGCCCGCTCGCCCGCGAGTCTGGAGGTCTGCGCTTTGCTGCTCAAGGAGGGCGAACAGCGCGTGGAGCAGTCACTCAAGTACGTGGGCTTTTCGATTCCCGCGGACTTCGTCGTGGGATACGGCCTGGACGTCGCGGAGCGCTACCGCAACCTCGACGCGATCTACACCTTTATCGGCGAGGCCTAGGGTGGTCGACCAGCCCAGGGTCCAAGAGCTGATTCGTGAGTTATTGGCCGCGATCGGCGACGACCCCGAGCGCGAGGGACTTCTCGAGACTCCGCGTCGAGTGGCCGAGATGTACGCCGAGCTCTTCAAGGGAGTGGAAAAGGACCCGGGCGAGCACCTGCGCGTCGGTTTCGAGATCGGTCATGACGAGATGGTCATGGTGCGCGACATTCCCTTCACCTCGCTGTGCGAGCACCACCTGGTGCCCTTCGTCGGCGTGGCCCACGTGGCGTACCTGCCCGGGGACAGCGGCCGCATCACCGGCCTGTCGAAACTCGCGCGCGTCGTCGAGGGCTACGCGAGGCGCCTCCAAGTTCAAGAGCGCATGACCACCGAGATCGTCGAGACGATTGAGCGCGAACTACAGCCTCGTGGGTCGATCGTCGTGATTGAGGCCGAGCATTTTTGCATGTCGATGCGCGGCGTGAAGAAGGACGGAATGACCACGGTCACCTCGGCCGTGCGAGGGGTCTTTCGCGACGACGCGAAGACCCGGGCGGAGGCCCTGCAGTACATCCACCAGCGAAGGTCGACGTGGCGCTGAGGCCTCAGGTCATGGGCATCGTGAACGTGACGCCTGACTCGTTCGTCCCCTCCTCGCGCACGTTGGCCGCCGACGAGGCGATCGCGCGCGGCCGCGAACACTTCGCCCAAGGAGCGGACATTGTGGATGTGGGCGGCGAGTCCACACGCCCCGGTGCCGAGCCGGTCGACGACCAGGAGGAGATTCGCCGCGTCGTGACTGTGGTGGCCGAACTCGCCCAACTTGGTCCGATCTCGATCGACACGCAAAAGGAGTCCGTCGCGCGGGCCGCGATTGCGGCGGGAGCGAGTGTGCTCAACGACGTCTCGGCGAGCCTCGCGGAGGTGGCGGGCGAGGCGGGCGTGGGCTACGTCGCGATGCATCGCCAGGGAGACTCGCGCGTCATGCAGGTCAACCCGCACTACGACGACGTCGTGGCGGAGATCAGTGAGTTTCTGGCCGGCGTGGCCGAGGATGCCCGTCGGCGGGGCGTCGGTCAACTCTGGCTCGATCCCGGCATCGGATTTGGCAAGACGGTGGAGCACAATCTGGCCTTGCTGGCCCACTGCGACACCTTTGTGGCGTTGGCTGAGCGCTACAACGCTGGCGTTCTCCTGGGCACGAGTCGCAAGAGCTTTCTCAAGCACCTCGGTCGCACAACCCTCGAGGTCGATGAGCGCCTGGAGGCCTCATTGGCAACGGAGGCCTGGGCTTTGGTGCAAGGTGTCAGTATGGTCCGCGTGCACGACGTTCGAGAGACAGTACAACTGCGGGACCTGCTGGTTCCGCGCACCGAGGTCCTGACGCCGTGAAGGGTAAGTGGGCAGCGGGCATCGAGCCACGCGGCTTTACCTGGGTCTACAAGGGGATCTTGGCGGTCTCGGAGCGTCCCGGCGGATCGACCACCGTCCATCGCCAGGTCCGACGAGACGAAGAGTTGCTCTGGCTCAAGCACCAGGGCTTCGGCCGGGTGATCTCGATTCTGCCGAGCATGCAGAACGCCAACGCCTACTTCGAGCACGGACTGAGCGCGAGCCACTACGCGTTGCGCGGGGGCGCGCACCAAAAAGAAGTCCTCGACGCCTGCTACCACGACGTCGCGCATTGCATGGAGAACAACACGACGGTTCTGTTACACGGCGACGAGGTCTCGGACCGCTTGCTCGGCGTGGTCGCGGGCTATCTGGTGTGGAGCCAGAAAGTGGCGACGGTTCCCGCGTCCATTGCACTCGTCGAGCGGCTCTTCAAGCGCTCGATCGGACCGGACGGAC
>DATHNV010000139.1:0-2339 GCA_035485615.1 Acidimicrobiales bacterium | reverse complement strand
CGTGCTGCGCAACACCATCTTGCAGACCTCGATCACCGACGAGTACCGCAGCCGACTCTCCGCCATCCAGAACGCGGTGGTGACCGGAGGTCCTCGCCTCGGTGACCTGGAGTCCGGAGCTGTCGCCAACTTCACCTCGACCGAGTTCTCCATTGTCTCGGGCGGGATCATGTGCGTGCTCGGGGTGCTCGCCCTCATTCGCTGGCGCCCCACGTTCTGGCGTGAGCGAATTGGCTAACGCGCGGTAACCGGTAGGGATTGGCGCTGCTTCTTGGTGACCGTGGCCAACTGACCACAGGCGGCCGCGATCGAACGACCCCGCGTGTTGCGTACGGTGGCATTCACGCCGCGAGCCAGAAGGGCGTCGCGAAACTCACGCACTCGCTGGGTGCTCGATCCGCGCACCAAATAGCCCGGGGTGGGATTGAGTGGAATGAGATTCACGTGGGCACCCAGCGAGTGCGCGTAGTCGGCGAGTTCGCCCACAGCGGCGCCGGTGTCATTGACGCCATCGATGAGGGCCCACTCAAAGCTGATCCGTCGTCCGGTGCGTTCGATCCACGTCGCACAGGCCTCGTGCAGTCGCGCGAGGGGGTAGCGACGATTGAGGGGGACGAGTTCGTTGCGCGTGTCGTCATTGGCGGCGTGCAGCGACACCGCCAGGGTGATTGGCAGACCCTCATCGGCCAGTCGTTCGATGGCGGGCGCCACGCCCACGGTCGACACGGTGAGGTGACGTGCCGACAGACCGCGATACTCGTTCAGTCGCCGCACGGCGCCCACGGTCGTGGCGTAGTTGGCGAGTGGCTCGCCCATCCCCATGAAGACCACGTTCGACAGTCGTACGGGCGACGCGGCGCGCGCGGCAAACATCACTTGTTCGATCACGTGACCCACGCTCAACTGGCCGGAGTAGCCGGCCTGGCCGGTCGCACAGAACGTGCAGCCCATCGCGCATCCGGCTTGTGAGGAGACACAGACTGTCACGCGATCGTCGTAGTGCATCAGCACCGTCTCGATTGTTTCGCCGTCCTCCAAGGCAAAGACCCACTTGCGAGTCGCCCCGTGATCACTCTCGACGTCGTTCACCACGCGCAGTGAACTCGGGAACCGTTCGGCTAGGCGCGCGCGCAGCGACTTGGGAATCGTCGTGATCTCATCGATCGGCAAAGCCTCGGTCCACAGACCGTGCCAGAGTTGATCGAGTCGATACGACGGTTCGCCCTTGAGCAGTGCCGTCAGCTCTTCCTTCGAGTACTGGTAGATCGACGTCACTTCGTCACGTTATGGGAAAACGCGACGGGCCCCGAGCCGCTGTCGGCCGACCACAATCTCTGATTGACTCGTAGGTGGCTTCGCGAGGGCGAAGCGGAATAGGAGCATCGTGGAGCTAGCCAACACGTCGGCCGTCGTTACCGGTGGCGCCTCGGGACTCGGTGAAGCCACCGCCCGCGCCCTCGCCTCTCGCCACGTCAAGGTCGTCGTCGCCGACTTGAACGACGACGCGGGAGCACGGATCGCCGCAGAGATCGGCGGGACCTACGTTCACTGCGACGTAACCAACACCGATCAGGTCATCGAGGCGATCGAAGCCGCCAAGGCGATCGGCCCTCTGTGGAGCGCGGTTAACTGCGCGGGCATTGGGTGGCCGGAGCGCACGATCGGCAAGGACGGCGAGTACGCCTCGGCCCACAACCTCGACGTCTATCGCAAGGTCATCGAGATCAACTTGATCGGCACATTCAACGTGTGCCGCTTGGCCGCCACGGCGATGAGTCACAACACCCCCGACGTGGACGGCTGTCGTGGCGCGATCGTCAATACCGCCTCGGTCGCGGCCGAGGACGGCCAGATCGGCCAGGTCGCGTACTCGTCCTCCAAGGGCGGCATCGTGGGACTCACGTTGCCCCTGGCGCGTGACCTCGCCGTCGTGGGTGTGAGAGCGAACTGCATCCTGCCCGGACTCATCGACACGCCGATTTACGGCACGGGCGAGGCATCCGAGGAGTTCAAAGCTCGTTTGGGCACCGGCGTCCTCTTCCCTCGACGCCTGGGCTACGCCACTGAGTTCGCGTCCCTGGTCCTCGAGCTTCTGGCCAACAGCTACATGAACGCCGCGTCGGTGCGCATCGACGCGGGCATTCGCATGCAGCCGAAATAGGACATGGTCTCGCCTTCGTTCCGATAACGGCTTAGCCTGACTCTGTGAGTTGGGTCGACCTCGTCATCGTCATCTTCGTGATCCTGGCGGGCCTGCGCGGTTTCGCCGCCGGCGCCATCACGCAGATCGCGATGTTCATCGGCCTCGGCGCAGGTTTCTACGTCGGAACCTTGATCGC
>DATHNV010000138.1:0-2917 GCA_035485615.1 Acidimicrobiales bacterium | reverse complement strand
CATTGATGAGTCGAGCGTCGCGCACCAGCACGACGACCCAGCGGTCGGCGTCAAACACGAAAGGCGAGATCGCCGCCAGGACATCGATCTTGCGACCATCGCCACAGCGAAGGGGAAGTCGCACGTCGATCGCCCCGGGCGCGGGTTGGCCTTCGGTCAACTCACCTGACGAAGAGCCGGAGTATCGGTCCCAGTTCGGGAAGAGATGCTTGGCGGGCTGGCCGACCAGGTCGTCGTAGGACTGCACGGCGAGGTGAATCAGATCGTCGTTGACGTGGCGCACCACGCCTGCCCCATCGATCACCACGACGCCATCGGTCAAGACCGACAGCATTCGGTGCAACGAAGGTGGAAAATCCCCTACTTCACCCTGGTACGCGTCCGACTCGAGGCTGAGCAGGGAGAAGCTCGCGCCCTCATGCGCCACGCCGTGCGTTGCTCGCCGCAGGATCGAAATCGCCATAGGCGTAAGTTTTGTTGGCCCGATGCCAGATTATTAACGACAATCAATCAACAACTCAGCAAATCTGCTGACCAGCAGGTGCTCTTTCAACAATCGATATACAAAATGAACTACGACGCTCGCGTGATTCGAAAGTCACCTGAGACAGTCGAGACCCTGATCGTCACTGTCTCCTCGTCGCCGTCGTCGTCCCCGCTCCCATCGAGGGGAATCGACGAACCCAAGTCACCCGAGACGGTGGTTCCATTGACGTCAATCACGAGGCCGCTAGCGACATTGATGCGGACATCGCCCGAGACGGCCTTCACGGTGATCTCGCCAGCCTGCTCGGCGGTTACCGTGACGTCACCCGACGCGGTCGTCACGTCGGTGCGCGCTGCCGCACTGGCGCAGCGCACATCGCCCGATGCGCTGCGACACTCGAGCGACTCGAGAACGCGACCCACCACCACGTCACCGGAGGCGGTCTTCACCTCGAGGTTGACCACGGGATCGCTGACGCGAATGTCGCCCGACGCGCTGTGTAGCTCCACGCTCTCTAACGGGCCGTGGCACTGCGTATCGCCCGAGGCCGTCTTTACTTCGAGGGACGACTCCTCGGGCACCGAGATCGTCACGTCGAGGTCCGAGCCAATCCATCCACTCTTCTTAAAGAGCGTCTTGAGTCCGGTGAGGGAGTCGAACTGGTCGCGCGTCGTTCGCACGATGAGCTTGTTGGTGGCCGCGTCGAAGTCGACTTCGGCGTTCTCGAGCGCGGTGCTCGCTTCACTGCCGGTGGCGACGAGGCGCACGTGCACCTCGTGACCAGGCACCGCCTGAACAACCACGTCGCCGCTCTTGGTCAGCACCAGCACGTCCACGGGTCCGCTTGCGGTGTAGCTCTCGGTTCGAATCTTGTTCTCGCTTGCCATGGTCGTTACGCCTTTCGCTGTAGTCGAAGAGAGATCCGCTCCGTGGCGCGCAACGGAAACTGATAGATCTTGGCGAGCGGTCGAGCCTCCGTGTCGTGCTCGAAGTACCGCTCGCCTCCCGTCGCTTCGAAGTCGATCGTCTCACGACGCCGAGCGACGTAGGAGGAGGAGTCGAGCGAGGAGTATTGAGTGTGAGGAAGGTATCGCATGGTGTGCCTTTCGGGTTAGGCGCGGCCCTTGCCGCGAAGTTGATTGCGGGACTTAAATGATGGTCCGGGGGTGTCACCCCGCACCGAGCGCTCCAGGTTGCGCACGATCCAGGTGTTCACCGAGGCGCCCACGTCGGTCGCCAGGTTCTCGATGTTCTCCTTGAGCTCATCGCTCAAACGCAGAGCGATTCGCGCGGAGAGATCCTGCGGCGTCGACGTGGGTACGTCGACGCCGCCGGGAACCAGTCGGCTCAGGTGGACCTCGTCGCCCTCCAGGTTGAGACCCAGGGGGGACGAGTCATTCAGGTTGAACTCTTGAATGAGCTCATTCAGCGAGTCCAGGAAATGCTTCTGGAAGGCGGGCTCCAAGGCGGCTCCCAAACGCTCGGCGATGGCTTGGGTTTCCGGCCCACCCAACTCACCGAGGGTCCGAAAGTCGCTCCGGATACTTTCCATCAGTTCTGATATCAGCATGACATCACTCTAACATCATTCTGATGTCAAAAGCAAGTATTTTTTTAAACAGGTCGAGACCAGGGAGTTCTCGGAACCATCGCCTCCTGCGCACAGGTTGGACACATACAAGAAATGGACTTGTTCCAGAAGTAGGGCTACGTTAGACGCGTGACCCTCAGTCCCGTCGACGAACTGCGCCAGCGCGGCATCCAAGCGACCGCCCAGCGCTTGGCGGTGCTGCGCGCCATCTCGACTCACCCTCACGTGAGCGCAGAAGAGATCGTGGGCATCGTCGAGCTCGACATCGGCACGATTTCGCGTCAAGCGGTCTACGACACGCTGGCGGTGTTGGTGGACAACCAACTCGTGCGCCGCATCCAACCTGATGGTTCGCCCGCTCGCTACGAAGACCGCGTCAACGACAACCACCACCACCTCATCTGTCGAGAGTGCGCGTCGGTGGTGGACGTCGACTGCGCGGTGGGCTCGGCGCCGTGTCTGAACGCGGCCGACGACCACGGCTACGAGATCGACGAAGCCGAAGTGGCGTACTGGGGGCTCTGTCCCGTGTGCCAAGAGAACTCGTCTGCGCAGATCGATGACGACGTAAAGGAGAAAACATGAGTGAAGACAAGTGCCCGTTCCCCCACGGGATCAACACCCAGGCCCAGCCCAACGAACACTGGTGGCCCAACCAGTTGAATCTGCGCGTGCTGCGTGGCAACTCCCCCGCCGCGGACCCGATGGATGACGATTTCGACTACGCCGAGGAGTTTGCAGCGCTCGACTTTGGCTCGCTAAAGAAGGATCTGGCCGCACTCATGAGCGACTCCCAGGACTGGTGGCCCGCCGACTTCGGCCACTACGGACCGTTCTTC
>DATHNV010000137.1:0-2446 GCA_035485615.1 Acidimicrobiales bacterium | reverse complement strand
CGCGACCTCGTAGCTCGCGATTCGATCCCGCGTACGGTGCCTGGGGCCGCGAGACGGCCGCGCTCAGCGGGGCGGGATCACTCCCACCGCTGCGTTGCCACGCACACTGGCGCAGCACGGGACATGACTCGCACCTGGGCGCCGCGCGACAGTACTGCGCACCGAGATCGAGCATCGCCTGATTAAAAGAGGCTGAGTCTCGTGCGGGCAACAGTTCATCAGCGAGGCGCTGCGCTTCGACGCGGCCCAGTGGCGCGTTCACCAGTGCCCGAGCGAGCACACGTCCCACGTTGGTGTCGAGCACGGCGACCGGCTGGGCGAAGGCGAAACTGGCGACCGCGTGGGCGGTATAGCGACCCACGCCAGGAAGTCGCAGTAGATCATCGACGCGCTCGGGCACGACACCCGCGAAGTCGTCGCGGATGAGCGTCGCCGCATCGTGCAGGGCCTTGGCGCGACGCGGGTAACCCAACCCACTCCACGCGACGAGCACGGTCGAGAGTGGCGAATCAGCGCAGTCCCTCGGAGTCGGAAAGAGTTCGAGAAATCTCGCCCACGGATCTTTCACCCGTGACGTCGAGGTCTGTTGGAGCATGACCTCGCTCACCAAGATCGCCCACGGGCGAGGATCGTTCAGCCAGGGCAGGTCGCGGCGCAGTCCCGGACTGGCTCGGCGCAGAGCCCGACGAAAGGCGACGACGTCGCTAGGTCCAGATGTCGTCACCGTAGGGCCGCCGACGATGCGGCGCGCCGTCGCGGGTCCACACCATGACCTTGCGACGGAAGTAGCACACCTCGACGCCGTCCTGATTGAGCCCTTTGGTCTCGACGGTGACGACACCCCGGTCGGTCTTCGACTGTGACGGGCTCACGTCGATCACCCGCGACTCGGCGTAGATCGTGTCGCCGTGAAAGGTGGGATGGCGATGGATGAGTGACTCGACTTCGAGATTCGCGATCGCCGAGCCCGAGACGTCGGGCACGCTCATTCCCAGCACGATCGAGTACACGAGATTGCCCACCACGACATTGCGGCCCTGCAGCGCATCGTGTTCGGCGTACCAGGCGTCGAGATGCAACGGATGATGATTCATCGTGATCAAGCAGAACAGGTGGTCGTCGGCCTCGGTGATGGTCTTGCCGGGCCAGTGCCGATAGACGTCGCCCACGACGAAGTCCTCCAGGTGTCGCCCGAATGGTCGCTCGTGGACCGTCACTGTTCCTGGTCGGACGTCTCGTCAACTTCCGCTCGCGCGGGGCGCGTAGTGAAGGAAACCAGTGCCCCCGGCAGCGTTTCACCATCGATCACCACGCGCCAGGTATAGCGCGCGTTGCCCGCGAGCGGGATCGGACCGAAATTGACCGCAATGGGAACCTCGACCGGGGTCCCCGCGGGGACGTCGGGCGGCATCGAGGTTGAGAAGTCTCCACGCACCTCGATGAAGTGCGGCCCTTCGGGGGTCTCGAAGGAGATCTGTTGACCGTCGGCGTCCTCTAAGAACAACTCCCAGTGGTGGGGCGTATTGAATTCGTGGGTGTCGACGCTCACTTTGAGCGCGACCGCCATGGGCATGGGGTCGGGGCCGACGATGGACCAACCGCCGCCCAGAATGTAGAGCTTGCCGTCAGCGACCTGGGCCGAGTCAGCGAGGAGCATGGTCACGTTCACGCGCACAGCCTAGGCGGATGACGTTTCGCCTTGAAGTCCCGCCACGCTCGCCACGGGCCAGCCGATACATTCTCTCTGGTGCCCACCACTCCCCTCGATCGCGACGTCGCCGGGCGCGCTCTGGGTCACGCGGACGCCGTCATTAACACGGCGCTACGTTCGCTGCGCGAGCGAGGAGGCGTCGATCTCAATCAGACCCTGGCCTGCGATGTCGCCCACGCGGCGAGCGCATTGGCCGTCGCCCACTCCGCGCTCGACTACGGCGAACGAGGGGTCAGCGAGGCGCACCTTGCCGCCGCCTTCGTCGCCACCGCGCTGAGCGGACTCAGCGCCCGCGTCCTGGGACGGGAATCTCTCTGGGGCGCGGGGCCTGACTGGTTCGAGCCGCTACGTCCATTCGTAGAGACCTACGGGGCTCCGTCGTTTCTCGCTCCGCTGGCTGAGGTCGTGGGCGAACGCCATTTGGATAGCGACCTCGCGATGCTGTCGTCGACCTTTCGCCGCTTCGCCGAACGCGAGATCCGCCCGCACGCTGAACACGTCCATCGCACCAACGCGGACGTTCCTGAATCAGTGATCGAGGGCCTGCGAGACCTCGGCGCATTCGGACTCTCGATACCCGAAGAGTACGGAGGGGCAGCCCCGACGGATGGGGGCTCGCATCTCGCCATGGTGGTCGCAACCGAAGAACTCTCTTGGGGGTCGCTCGCCATCGGCGGATCGCTCATTACCCGGCCCGAGATCCTGACTCGTGCGCTTCTGCGCGGTGGAACCGAG
>DATHNV010000136.1:0-3033 GCA_035485615.1 Acidimicrobiales bacterium | reverse complement strand
AATGGCACTCAAACCACTCACGACCGCGTCAAAGTGAGCGCGACAGTCGTCACAGATGTGGTCGATCAGCATCGGACCCTTGGAGGTCACCTGGATGCACGCTTCACGTTTGCAGTCGAGCACGCGAAGGGGATTCTCGCGCCAACTCTTTTGGTGCTCATCGCACAGCTCCAACTCGTGCTCTGCGAGGTACTCGCTCAGGAGCTCGACGTAGGCCGCGCGACACTCGCGGTGACCCATCGAGTTGATGAGAAGCGTGACCTGGCGCAGTCCAATCGCGCGATAGAAGTTGTGCGCGAGCGTGATCACCTCGACGTCGATGGCGGGGTCGTCGGTGCCAAGGGCCTCGACACCGAACTGGTAGTGCTGGCGGTAGCGACCCTTCTGGGGCTTTTCGTAGCGAAAGGCGGGAGTGAGGTACCACGCCTTCCAGGGTGTGGTCGGGTGGTGCTGGACAAAGGCGCGCACGACCGAGGCGGTCCCTTCGGGGCGCAGCGCGTAGCGACGTCCGCCCCGGTCTTCGAAGGTGTACATCTCGTTGCGAAAGACGTCGCTCTCTTCCCCGATGCCGCGCACGAAGACACCCACGTCTTCGAAGATCGGGGTCATCACCAGCGAAAACCCGTAGCGATAGGCCAGCTGGGCGAAGACCGCGGCCAGACCCTCCCACTGTGCGGAGTCCGGACCGAGAACGTCGTGAGTACCTACGGGCGCCTGAAACGGCGCGGCTGACTCGTTCATGATGTCTTATTCTGACCCGGCAGTTGGCGAAACGCGTCAAAGACACCGTCGACACCCTTGAGGGCCGCGAGCAGGCTGGAGAGGTGCCCCGGATCGGCCAGCTCAACGTCAAAGACCATGCGCACGATGCGCGAACCCGACGTCGTCGAGGAACTCGAGATGATATTGAGGTGGTACTCGGCAACGACCTTGGACACATCCAGTAAGAGCCGTGAACGGTCGAAGGCCATGATCTCGAGCACCGCGCGGTACTGACCACCCGCAGAGCCGTCCCACTCGACGTCGATGATCCGCTCGCCCAAGCGTTGGGCTAATGCCACCGCGTTCGAGCAGTCGTCACGGTGCACCGACACGCCTCGTCCCTGCGTGATGAACCCCATGATGTTGTCGCCGGGCACCGGCGAGCAACACCGTGCGAGGTGGATCATCACGTCGTCCAGACCCTCGACGTACACGCCCGCACTACGTCGCGCGGTGCGCGACGTACGGGGAGCCTTGGTGACCGTGGTGGGCATCTGCTCGGCGTCACCGCCGCGCAGTTCGCGATCGAGACGTTGGACGACCGCCAAGGCCGAGATCTGAGCGGAGTCGATCGACATGAAGAGCGCGTCGCGGTCGTCGAGCCCGAGGGACTTGATCACCGCGTCGAGCGCGCCCGAGGTAAGTGAAGTGGCGATCGGTAGACCCTCTCGTCGCAGCGCCTTGGTGAGCTCCTCGCGCCCGCCCTCGATCGCGTCATCACGCCGTTCGCGCTGGAACCACTGGCGAATCTTGGACTTCGCGCGCGAGGATTTGGCGATACTCAGCCAGTCGCGCGAGGGACCCGCGTTGTCGTTCTTGCTCGTCACGATCTCGACGACGTCGGCCGAGCGCAACACGGTGTCGAGTGGCACCAGGCGCCCGTTGACCTTGGCGCCCACGCAGCGGTGTCCCACCTCGGTGTGCACCGCGTAGGCAAAGTCAATCGGCGTTGCCCCTTCGATCAGGGCGATGACTCGACCCTTGGGCGTGAAGAGATAGACCTCGTCTTGTCCGAGGTCGAGTTTCAGTGCTTCGAGGAACGCGATCGGGTCGGCCTCTTCTTCTTCCACGTCGGCGAGTCGGCGCATCCACGCGACTTCCTTGTCGCTGGCTCCCTCTTTGTAACTCCAGTGCGCGGCCACGCCGAACTCAGCGCGCCGGTGCATCTCTTGGGTGCGAACCTGCACCTCGACCGACTTGCCGCGCGGTCCGATGACCGTGGTGTGCAGCGACTGATAGAGGTTGAACTTGGGTGAGTTGATGTAGTCCTTGAATCGACCCTGCACCGGTGACCAGAGGGCGTGGATGGCGCCGAGCGCCGCCCAGCAGTCGCGCTCGTCTTCCACGATGAGGCGAAGCCCCACGAGGTCAAAGATCTCGTCGAACTCCTTGCCGCCCACGACCATTTTTTCGTAAATGCTCCAAAAGTGCTTCGGTCGTCCGCGGACGTCGGCGGCGATACCAAACTCGGCGAGCTTCTTGGCCAGCGTGTCCATGACTTCGCTCAGGTAGGCCTCGCGCTCGGGCTGGCGAGCGGCCACCATCTGTTCGATCTCGGCGTAGCGCTTGGGGTGCAGCGTCGCGAAGCTGAGGTCTTCGAGTTGCCACTTGACCTGCTGGACACCGAGGCGGTGTGCGAGGGGCGCGTAGACGTCGAGGGTCTCTTGGGCGATGGCGCGCTGGCGGTGCATCGGCATGACCGAGATCGTGCGCATGTTGTGCAAGCGGTCCGCCAACTTGATGAGTAGAACCCGCCAGTCCTGGGCCATCGCGATGAACATCTTGCGAATCGTGGCCGCCTGCTGGGCTTCTTTCGAGTCGAACTCCAGGCGATCGAGCTTGGTCACTCCATCGACCACGGCCGCTACCTGAGCGCCAAACTCCTCTTCGAGCCACTGGGTGGTCACGCCGGTGTCTTCTACCGCGTCGTGCAAGAGGGCGGCCGCCAAGGTGACCTCGTCCAGTCCCAGGTCGGCGGCGATACTGGCCACGGCGATTGGGTGGGTGACGTAGGGCTCGCCGGTCCGGCGCAACTGACCCTCGTGGGCGTTGATGGCCGCGATACCCGCCCGGCGGATCAGTTCGGTGTCCCCGTCCTCGTGGTGCTCGTGAAATCGGGCAATGAGGCGCTCAATTGAGCCCAACAGGACCGGATCAGCCGTGCTGCGCGAAGTGAGACTGACCATGGAATCAGCCTACCGGTGAATTAACGGGTTTTTGGCGTAGGCGGTGGGCCTACGAGCGAAACGACACGGTCCCCGAACCGGTGAC
>DATHNV010000135.1:0-3176 GCA_035485615.1 Acidimicrobiales bacterium | reverse complement strand
GACGCTATCGGGCACTCCGAGGGCGACGGCCCCCTCCTTCCAGCCTGAGCCGAGCACGACCGCTACGTCGTACGCGTCGACGCCGCTCTCTTCGCGCAGCTCGTTGGCGGCCCGTTCGGCGAGTTCGTATGGGTTCGTCACTACTGACCGATCGTGTGCCAGACGGTCGACGTCTCGAGAAAGGCGCGCAGACGCCGCAACGGATCGCGCGAGTCGCTCGGACGCAGCACGCGCTTGATCGATCCGGCCGCACTGGCCGCGAGCTCGTCGCCGAAGGCCTCGTCCACGCCCGCGAGGTCGATGCCGTCCACGTCCTCGTGGGCGGCCAGCACCGGTGCGAGCTCGCCGGTGAACCCGGTCACGATGTTGAGGACGCCGGCGGGAAAGTCCGACGTCGCGGTCATCTCACCCAGTAGCACCGCGGGCGTGGGGCGCGTCTCGCTGGGTACTGCGACCACGGCATTGCCCACACTGATCGCGGGCAACACGGCGTCTACGAATCCCTCGAGCGAGGAGTCCTGCACACACAGCACCGCGACGACGCCGCTAGGCACGGGAACAGAGAAGTTAAAGAACGGACCGGCAACTGGATTCGACGAGCCGACGATCTGAGCGACCTTGTCGGTCCATCCGGCGTACCAGACCATGCAATCGATGGCCCGTGCGACGTTCTGATGTGCGGCGTTGGACTTCAGACCCTCGGCCAGGGCTACGTGCTCGGCGAGTTCGTCGCGGCGCGATTCGGCCATCTCGGCCAGGCGGTAGATGACTTGGCCGCGGTTGTAGGCGCTCTGGGACCACCACTTGGACTGGGCGGCCCGCGCGGCGGTGACGGCGTCGCGCACGTCTTTGCGCGAGCCCTGCGCCACGTTGGCGAGGAACTCCCCCGAGGCGCTCAGCACCTCGTAACTCCGCCCCGACTCAGAACGAGGGAAGGCGCCGTTGAGCAGTAATTTGTAGGTCTTTCGAACGTCCAGGCGATCAGACATCGAGGTACGCCTCCAGGCCGTGGCGTCCACCTTCTCGACCGAACCCGGACTCGCGCACGCCACCGAAGGGGCTCGTCGGGTCGAAGCGGTTGTATGTATTGGCCCAGATCACGCCCGCGCGCAGGCGTTCGGCGACCCAGAGGGTACGACTGCCCTTTTCGCTCCACACGCCGCACGCGAGTCCGTAGTTCGTGTTGTTCGCCTTGGCGACCGCCTCGTCGGGCGTACGGAAGGTGAGCACCGAGAGGACGGGTCCGAATATCTCTTCGCGCGCGATGCGGTGTGACTGGGAGACATCGGCAAAGACGGTCGGCGCGAACCAGTAACCCTTCTCGGGCAGCACACACGAACTGGTGTAACGCGTCGCGCCCTCCATCTCGCCGAACTCGGTGAGTTCCTTGATACGCGCGAGCTGGGCGGCGGAGTTAATGGCGCCGACGTCGGTGTTCTTGTCGAGCGGATCGCCCACCCGGAGCTGATCCACGCGACGAATCAGACGACGCAACACCTCATCGGCGATTGACTCTTGGACCAAGAGGCGTGACCCCGCGCAGCACACGTGACCCTGGTTGAAGAAGATGCCGTCGATGATGCCCTCGATCATCTCGTCGATCGGTGCGTCTTCGAAGACGATGTTGGCGCCCTTGCCGCCGAGCTCCAACGTGAGGTGTTTGTGCGAGCTCGCGACGCGTTGTTGAATCAGGCGACCGACCTCGGTGGAGCCGGTGAAGGCGATCTTGTTGACATCGGGGTGCTCCACAAGCGCGGCGCCGACTGAGCCGTCGCCGGTCACGATGTTCACCACTCCGGCGGGGAGTTCCGCCTGCTGGAGGATCTCGGCCAGGACGAGTGCTGTGAGCGGCGTGGTTTCCGCGGGCTTGAGAACACACGTATTGCCGGTGGCGAGAGCCGGCGCGAGCTTCCACGCCGCCATCAGCAGCGGAAAGTTCCAGGGAATGATCTGGCCCGCGACACCCAGTGGCTTGGGACTGGGGCCGAAGCCGGCGAAGTCCAGTTTGTCCGCCCAACCCGCGTAGTAGAAGAAGTGGGCGGCGGCGAGTGGAATGTCGACATCGCGTGACTCTCGAATGGCTTTGCCGTTGTCGAGGGACTCCACAACGGCCAGTTCTCGAGCCCTTTCTTGAATGATCCGCGCGATGCGGAACAGGTACTTCGCGCGCTCAGCTCCGGTGGTCTTGGACCACACCTTGTCGTAGGCGCGCCGCGCCGACGCCACCGCCCGATCGACATCCTGAGCGGAGGCCTGGGAAATCTGCGCGAGCACGTCTTCGCTCGCCGGGTTGAGCGTGTCAAAGGACTCGTGGCTCGCCGGATCCGTGAACTCACCATCGATAAAGAGCCCGTAGGAGGGGCGCAACTTTGCGGTGGCGATCGATTCGGGCGCGGGATCGTACGCCAGCGATCCCAGCGGCGAGGTCAGTTCTCCACTCATTAGTCGTTGCTGAAATCGTCGGGTCGCGCGTAGGCGCCAGTGCGCTGCTTGCGGCGCTGCATCAAAAGGTCGTTCAACAAAGACGAGGCGCCGAAACGAAAGTAGTCAGGACTGAGCCAGCGTTCGCCCACCGTTTCGTTCACCACCACGAGATAGCGCAGCGCGTCCTTGGAGGTGCGGATGCCACCGGCGACTTTGACCCCAACCAGTTCGCCCGAAATCTCGGCGAAGTCACGCACCGCTTCGAGCATCACCAGGGCGTGGGGCAGGGTCGCGTTCACGCTCACCTTGCCGGTCGATGTCTTGATGAAGTCAGCCCCGCCCAGCATGGCAATCCAACTCGCGCGACGCACGTTGTCGTACGTGACGAGTTCACCGGTCTCCAAGATCACTTTGAGATGCGCAGACCCGCACTCGGCTTTCACGGCGACGACTTCGTCGAAGACTTGACCGAGACGTCCCGAGAGGAACGCCCCGCGGTCGATGACCATGTCGATCTCGTCCGCTCCCGCCGCCACGGCCTCTCGTACGTCGAGCAGTTTGACGTTCATCGAGGCACGCCCCGAGGGGAACGCGGTCGCCACCGAGGCGACTTTGACCGTGGAGCCCTTCAGCACGTCGTGCGCGTGGGCCACGAGGTCCGGGTACACGCAGACAGCGGCCGCACTGGGTGCGCTCGCATCTAACGGATCCGGGCGGCGTGCCTTGGCGCACAGGCTGGTGACGCGACCCGG
>DATHNV010000134.1:0-5876 GCA_035485615.1 Acidimicrobiales bacterium | reverse complement strand
GGCGTCATCAACCTCCCAGAGCGGCGCACCCGCGCCGAGCACACCGGCGCACGCGACCACCGCGTCGAGACGTCCGAAGTGCCGCGTTGCGGTCTCCACCGCGAGTTGCATGTCGGTGGCGCTGCGAACGTCACCCACCAGACCCAGCACGGCCTCGCCGTGGCGAGCGACCACGGCGTCTAAGTCCGCTTTGGTACCGAGTGCGTAGGGAATGTCGGCGATGTCGCGACAGCGGTCCACGGCCACCACGCGATAGTTCTCATTCACGAGTGCGTCAACGGTGGCTGCGCCGATACCCCGGGCGGCTCCCGTCACGATGGCGACCCGACTCATCAGCCCAGTCTCCGGAAGAAGTCGTCGGGGGCGAGTACGTCGGAGCGGTCCAGTTCGCGGACGTCAGACTTACCCAGGGCCAGCAGCGTTGAATCGATGCCGCCGCGCAGGACGTCGAGGACGTTCTCGACTCCCGCTTGGCCATTGACCGCGAGCCCCCAGAGATACGCACGACCGATCATGACCGCCTTCGCGCCAAGGGCCAAGGCCTTCACGACGTCGCTGCCCCGACGCACACCACCGTCCAGCAGTATCTCGATCTCGTCGCCGACCGCATCGACCACTGCCGGTAGTGAGCGCAAGGGGGCCGGCGTGCCGTCGAGATTGTTCCCGCCATGGTTCGAGACGGAAAGAGCGCTCGCACCGAGGTCAACCACGCGTTTGGCGTCATCGACGCGGCTCACGCCCTTGACCATGAAGGGACCTCCCCACTGCGCGCACAGCCACGCCACGTCGTCCCAGCTCGGAAGCGGACTCTGCATCCACTCGAAGTACGCGCCGAAGAATGTCGGCGCCTTCTCGCCGGGCTTGGCCATATTGGGTGTCAGGAGGTCCGGAAGATGTCCCGAACGCACGTACGACCAGAGCCATCGCGGGTGGGTGAGGACGTCGGGAGCGAATTTCGCGGCGGCTCTGAGGTCGATCTTCTCGGGGATCCACGGGCTCCCCCAGTCACGTCCGTTCGCAAACGACCAGTCCAGGGTGAGAATGATTCCTTTCGCACCGGCAGTCTTCGCTCGCTCGAGACGTTGGACCATCGTGGCGCGATCGCCCGACCAGTACATCTGGAAGAGGACTTGGTCGCATGCGCCACACACGTCTTCGATCGACTTGCTGGCAAATGAGCTGAGGCCCATCGCGACGCCGCGCGAGGCGGCGGCACGCGCGACGGCCAGTTCCCCCTCGGGGTGCACCGCCTGGACCCCGGTGGGTGAGATGAGCACCGGCATCGAGACGCTTTGACCCATGATCGTGGTCGCCATTGAGCGCTCATTCGCGTTGCCCGCGATGTGGGGGGCGAATCCCAGCTGATCGAAGCTGGCCAGGTTGTCCTGATAGGTGAGACCTTTTTCGGAGCCCGCGAGGAGCGCTCCGTAGACCGAGTGCGGAAGACGTTTCTCGGCGCGGCGCTGGGCGACAGCCACCGTCTCGAACCACGAACTCGCCATAACTCTCCTTCGAGCCTCTTTGAGACTACCGGAGGTGTTGGCCGCGCTTTAGGGTCGCGCCGAGAGCGAAACCGGTATGCGACGAGAGTGATCGGGCGACGAGCGCGGACGCGACGCGATCGCTCTCGTGGCGAGAACTTCTTCGCCGTGTCCAAAGACGCACTCCGGGTCGGGGTCACTCAACTCCAGTCCCGTGAAGAACTTGGCGGCCATGCACCCGCCGCGACAGGCGTCATAGGACCCGCACGACGCGCACGCTCCGGGACTCGCCGGTTCACGCAACGATCGAAACAGCGGGCTCTCTTGCCACACGGATGCGAATCCGGACTCGCGTACGTTGCCCGCGAGGAACTCGTCGTGAATGACAAAGGGGCACGCGTACACATCGCCCACGGGATCGATCAGACACACGACTCGTCCGGCGCCACACAGGTTCAGTCCCTCAAGCGGGTTGCCCAACGCGGAGAGATGAAAGAACGAGTCCCCCGTCAAGACATTGGGCCGATCACGCAGCCACGAATAGAGGGCGCGACCCTGGGCGAGAGTGGGATGCAACTCGTTCCACACGTCGACTCCGCGACCGGAAGGACGAAGTCGCGTGAGACGCAACTGCGCGCCGTACTGCGCGGCGAGCGACTCGAAGGCGTCCAGCTGCTCGACGTTCTCGCGGGTCATCACGACCGAGATCTTGAATTCGCCAAACTCTGCGTCTTTGAGATTGTCCATCGCTCGGCGCGCCGCGGCGTAGCTACCTCGTCCTCGAATTTGGTCGTTCGTCGATTCGTTTGCGCCGTCGATGGACACCTGAATATCGAGATAGTCGATACTCGCGAGTCGCCGTGCTGACGCAGGATCGATTCGCGTGCCGTTCGTGGAGAACTTCACCCCCACGCGACGAGCAACCGCGTGCTCGATCAATTCGAAGAAGTCGCGGCGCACCATTGGTTCGCCGCCACCGATGTTGACGTAAAAGATCTGCATCGCGGCGATCTCGTCGATGAGGCCACGCGCCTCCTCGGTCGTCAGTTCGCGCGGATCGCGTCGGCCCGACGATGACAGGCAGTGCGTGCACGCCAAGTTGCAGGCGTACGTCAACTCCCAAGTCAAACAGATGGGAGCAGCGAGGCCCTGCTCGAATCGATCACGCAGCGCTATCTCAGGCACTAATGAGCCCCGATGAACTCAAGTGAGCCAAAGCTGCGACGTAGCGATCGCGTTCGCCTACGGCGACGAGTTCGTCCACCGCACTGCGCGCGCTGTCAAAGTCGTCCAAGCGTCGCACCAACTCCACCAAGTCCCGGGACTTGAGAAACACCAGGCGACGCGAGTCATGGTGATACGCCAGTGCTCCGAACGACTCATCGCGCAGCGAGACGTGATCGCTCAAGCGCCAATGTCTGGACTCGTCAAACACCTCGGCGTCGGCCACGTCTTAGTAGACCCCGCAGAGTCCGTCGATCGAGACTTCCTCGACGAGAAGCTCTTGCACTTCGGCGTCGATGTTCTTCGTTGCGTCCTGGGTCAGGGTTTCTGGGGTCACGTTGCCTCCTCGCTCACCATTCTGGCGCGTCTGATGAAAGACTCCGAACGTGAGCGATTTTGAGCCCCTCGTCCCCGCGCCGCCACAGGACGCCCTCCCCGCGGGGACCACCGTGCGCGTCGACGACAGCGCCACGTTCGTTGATCGGGACTTGCTGAGCGGCGGCAGCCCGTGGCGGCTCTTGCGGCTGCGTGGGGCATCGCGCGAAACCTTGGAACGCTGGCGCCACGGCGGGCCGGTACTCGGTGGAGAAGAGCGTCTCGCGCGCACGCTCATTGAGCAAGGTTTCGTGACCCCGACTTTCGACGCTCCCCTCTCACGGAGTGCCATCGACGTCGTCGTTCCCGTTTACGGCAATCTCGCCAACCTGTCCTCGCTGCTGCGACAGCTGGAGGGCTATCACGTGACCGTGGTCGATGACGGGTCGCACGATGGTGGCGCGGTCGCGCAGTGCGCGCAGGAGTATGGCGCCGTCCTCCAGCGCGTCGGCGTCAATGAAGGTCCGGCTCATGCGCGCAACGTTGGCGCGTCGAGCACGAAACGCGAGTTTCTCTGGTTCATCGACGTTGACGTCTCGGTGGTTGATGCCGACCGTGTGGCCCGCCATTTGCGAAGCGCCTTTGAGGACGCGCGAGTCGCCGCCGTCGCTCCGCGAGTTCGAGGCTCGGACGGCACCACCTGGCGCGAGCACTTCGAGCACCACTTTGGACCGCTCGATCTCGGTGCTCGTAGCAGCCTCGTCGTTCCCGGAGGTGCGGTGGGCTACGTGCCGAGCGCGTGCATCATGGTTCGCCGCGACGCCTTCGGCGACGGATTCAACGAGTCGCTGCGCGTGGGCGAAGACGTCGACTTTGTGTGGCGCCTGCACGATCGGGGCTGGCTCGTGCGCTACGACGCCACCGTTGAGGTCGCTCACCCCACTCGGCCCAACATTCGTGACTGGTGGCAGCAGCGACAGCGCTACGGCTCGTCGAGCGCCGTCCTCGCCCAACGCCACGGCACGCGACTCGCTCCGCTGCGTGCGGACGCCTGGACCTTCGTCAGTTGGACGGCGGTCCTGCTCGGCAAGCCCGCGGTGGGTGCTCGCATCGTGGCCGGAGCGCGTCGCCACGCAATCGGCACGTTCTTTCGCGACGAGGAGAATCCCGCCGCCGCGGCCGACGAGATCGTCACGCGCAACATGGTGCGTGCGGGCGGGCCACTGGCTCGCGCCGTCGTGCGGACGTTCGGCGTTGTCGTGTTACTCGTTGCGGTGCACCCTCGTTGGCGAGCCCGGGCCCTTGGACTGTTCGTGCTCGGCTCGGCGTGGCGGTGGCGACGCGATCGATTTCACCCCACCGACGTGCCCTACGCGATCGCCGACGATCTCGCCTACGGAACTGGTGTCTTACGCGGTGCGCTGCGCGAGAGATCCCTGCGCTCGCTCACGCCCGATATCACGAGATCGAAATTGGGCCTCCGCGAGATTCTGGGCCTGCCCCGCGTGTCCGAAAGTTAGTCGGGGCCTTCAGCCATCATCGACGTCAAGCGTTCGCGAACTGCGGGCCACTCTTCATCGATGATCGAATACATCGCGGTGTCCCGAAAGAGCCCCTCTTCGCCGGGCACCTGGGACGGCTGCCAGTGGCGCAAGAGTCCCTCGAGGCTTGCGCCGATGCGCTCGATGGCGGCGCGCGATCGCTCGTTGCGTGCGTCCGTCTTGAGATCCACGCGACTCACGCCCCACGTCGTAAAGGCGTAGTCAAGCAAGAGAAACTTGGCATTCGTGTTGATCGACGTTCGCTGGGCGGAGGCGCTCAGCCAGGTCCCGCCGATCTCTACTGCGTAGGGCGTGGTCGACTCGTCGACGCGACGAATACTGAGATACCTCGTGGTGCCCACCAGGCGGTCGCGACCGACGTCAATCTGGGCGAAAGGTACCGCCTCGCCGGACTCCCACATCGACGTCATCGACTCGACGTACGAGACCGCGTCTTTGCGACTCTGAAGCACCACGGTATAGCCATAGGCAGCGCGATCCTCGTTCGCTGCTTCCACGAGAGCGTCGACGTGCTCACTGGTCAAGGGTTCAAGGCGCACGTAGCGACCGGAAAGTTCAGGAACCGGGAGGCGATCCACCAGCTCATCTTTTCATGCCCGCCGGCGGCCACTCGACCGCTACAACTAGCGAACGCTCACGCGCACCGCGTTCGAGGCAGCGCCTGCACCCACAGCGTTGCGAGCGCGAACACGCAAGGTGACAACGTGTGATTTCGTAAGTCCCCTAACAACGACGCGGCCGCCCAGCGCCGTGGTTACCCACGCCCCTCCACTCACGGAGTACTCGTAGGAAGTGAGACGTGACCCCCCGTTCGAAGGGGCGCTGACCACGAGTACAACGCCACCGGTCCGAAGGGCAATTGCTCGGCGGATACGCGCTTGGCCCGGTGTATGCAGCACCGGTGTCGTCAGGGCGTACACCAGGAAAGCTTGCTCTGCCGCGGCTGGAATGAAGAGGTCGTTACCACCCTGACCAGCCACCAGGATGCACGTCCCCACGGCCAGCACCGTGATGATCGAGTCACTCACGCTGCAGACCGTGGGATCCTTCGAGGCCAGGACGACCGCCAAGCCTGAAGAAGCCGTCGGTGACACCGTGAACGGAGCAACCCCCAGGTTGACGTTCGAGATGGGGCCGAAGATGACGGTCTGGGGCGATCGGGCCGCTGTGCTCGCGGGCTCCTGGTACTCGAAGGCCCCCGCGTCACAGGCGGCACCGCTCACCCCTGGGCGCGGATCCCCGCGTTCGTCGGTCGCGACGACGCAATTCCCGGCGGGAACTACTTCGTAGGCCG
>DATHNV010000133.1:0-4786 GCA_035485615.1 Acidimicrobiales bacterium | reverse complement strand
ACCGTGTTTGGCCGCCGCATCAGCCATTTTCTGACCGTGCTCGTCGGTGCCCGTGAGGAACTTCACCTCGTCACCCGCCAGACGATGCCATCGAGCCAAGGCGTCGGCGTTCACCGTCGTGTAGGCCGAGCCCACGTGGGGGGCGTCATTGGCGTAGTAAATAGGCGTCGTGATGTAGAAGCGGCCCATAGATAGAGGTTAGTTAATTGCCTGGCGCGTCCCTCCGGCTCGCCAGGGCGAGCTCGTAGACGTCGCGGTGCGCAACGCCCAGAGTTCGCGACACGTAGTCGACGGCGTCACGGGTTGTTGCCCCCGTGCCCCACTGTTCCTCGAGCGCGGCCCGCACGACGTCGTCGCCGACGCGCTCCCTGACGGGCGCTCCCTCTAAGACGACGACCACTTCGCCCTGGATCTCACGCTCGGCCAGTTCGCGAGCGATCTCGGCCACCGTGCCGCGAAGAATCTCCTCGTGCAACTTGGTGAGTTCTCGCGCCACCACGACACGACGCTCGGGGAACGCGTCGGCCAGTTCACCTAGGACCGCACTCACCCTCTGGGGCGACTCGAAAAACACGATCGTGCGCTCCTCGGAGGCCCACTGGGTATAGCGCAGAGTTCGCTCCCCCGCCTTGCGCGGCAAGAACCCCTCCATCGCGAAGCGCTCGGTCGACAGTCCGCTCACGCTGAGCGCGGCGATCACGGCCGAGGGTCCCGGAGCGGTCGTCACCCGAAGGCCGGCTGCGGCGACCGCCGCCACGACCCGGCTCCCCGGGTCCGAGATTCCCGGCGTACCGGCGTCGCTCACCAGGAGGACCAGCTCCCCCGCCGCGACGCGAGAGACGACCCGCGCGCTCTCGGACACCTCGTTGTGTTCGTGCAGGGCTCGCAATCGCCCAGCGGCGGGTATCGAGTTAGCGCTGAGCAACGTCCTCGAGTGGCGGGTGTCCTCGCAGTAGATGACATCCGCGCGGCGCAACAGATCAAGGGCGCGTGTCGAGAGGTCCCCGAGGTTGCCGATCGGCGTCGCGACGAGCACTAACTCACCGCTGGTCAGGTTCTCTTGCACGGCAGTCCTCGTTTGGCGTCTGGGCGGCAACTCCCACTAACATTGTCACCTATGTCAAAGCGGACCGTGAAGCGCAAACTGCGCGCGAAGAAGAAGGCCAACCACGGCAAGCGGCCGAACTGCGGCCGGGGCTAAGCCCCTCTTTGCCGATTCTTTACTGACCGACGTGTGAGTTCACGTACGTGTCGTACAGGTGTTGCGTAGTCGTTTGCTTTCACTCACTAGGTGATAAATCTCCGGTCATAAGCATGACCCATGACAAAACCACACCCCCACCGACGCCGTATCCCTGGACTCCGACTGGCCGTTTCGGCCAGTGCTGTCGCCCTGTCCCTTGTCGTGATTACGTTGCCCGCGCACGCGGCCTCGAATCCCGGCTTCGTGCTGTACTCCGCCCAGGGGTACGACCAGGCAGCGGTCACCGCCTTTAACGCGACCAAGCCCGGATTCACCGTCACTCTGAACGACGACTCGACCGGCCCGCTCCTCCAGCAGATCCAGGCCGAAGGCGACAACCCCAAGTGGGGTGCCCTCTGGGTCGACGGGACCGCCGCCTTCGCCGAACTGGACGATCAAGGAATGCTCGTCAAGCACGTGGTGCCCAAGGTTGACTTCAACTCACTCGGCCAGGCGAACGTACCCACGGACGGCAGCTTCATCCCCACGGGTCTCACCGTCACCGGCGCGCTCTGCTACAACTCGGCCAAGGTCAAGGCCAGCCAGTTGCCCAGCACCTGGGCCCAGTTGACCCAGGCCAAGTACAACGGCCAGCTCGGCATGAACGACCCGGCCCAGTCCGGTCCGACGTTCCCGCTCATCGCGGGCGTCATGAACGAGTTGGGCAAGTACAAGAGTGGCTCGACCACGGCGGCCGTCACCAAGGGCAAGTCCTTCTTTGAAGCACTCTCCAAGAACGGCCTGCTCGTGAGCTCGACCAACGGCCCCACCCTCGGCGCCATGGAGATCGGCTCGATCAACATGGCCGTCGTCCAGAGCTCCGCGTGTTACGGCGATGAACTGAACGGTTCGTTCCCCTCGGTGCGAGTCAAGTACCTGAACTACTCCGTCGCGCTGCCCAGCGCGATCGGCATCGACGCCAAGGAGCCCAAGATCGTCCAGCAGGACGCCGAGAAGTTTGCCGACTGGGTCATGTCCAAGCCCGGTCAGCACGTGATGCAGACGGGTGACCCCCAGGGAGACTCCCTGTTCTGGCCGGTGCTCAACAACGAGGCGCCCGCCAACAAGATCATCCCGCCGCTGTCCTCCACTCACGCGATCAGCATCAACCCGTACGTGTGGGGTCCACTGGAGTCCTCGATCAACGCATGGTTTGACAAGACCATCATCCCCGTCTAACCCTCGACTTCACCCTCCCCGAAGTCGTCCCCACGGCCCCGAGGTTCCGACCTCGGGGCCGTGGCACAACAAGGCGCTACTACGTGACTGACCTCATCGTGACTCCCAACCTCGAACCCGCGGGGCTGTTAACACCTCCGTCGACCAAGGAGTGGCGCCCGCGCCGCTTTACCTTCGGCGGACTCACCATCTGGGTCGTCCTCACGTTGCTCATCATCGCGCCGGTGACGTGCTTTCTCCTGTTGGGCGTGAGTCCGCGCCTCTTCTCCCAGGGCCCTCAGTGGTTCACCTTCACGTTCATCCGCCAAGCGTTCGAGGGCTACACCCTCACCGGCATCCTCAACTCGCTGTGGGTGTCCTCACTCGTGGGCGTACTCGCCACCGCCGGCGCCACGACACTGGCCTGGCTCGTCCAGCGAACCAACTTGGGCGCCCGGCGGTTCTGGTCCGTGGCGATGTGGTTGCTCCTGCTCATGCCCACGTGGATCATGGCCCAGGGTTGGACCGATGTTCTCCAGCCCTACGGCGTGGCCCAGGCCCTGGGCATCAATCTGTCGTGGCTCTACGGGGAGTTCTTCGGTCCCTTGGGGATCGTCGTGGTCCTGACGTCGACCGCGCTGCCCTTTGCCTTCTTCATCGTCTCGGCGGGTCTGCGAGGACTCGGACCTGAGTTCGAAGATGCCGCGCGCATCCACGGTGCCGGACGGTGGCGCACCATGAAGACGGTGCTGCCGATCATCGCGCCCGCGATCCTCGGCGCGCTCGCCATCAGCTTCGCCGAGACGATCAGCGACTTCGGCGTCGCCGACACGCTGGGCTATCACGCTCACTTTCCTCTGGCCACCTTCACCCTGTTCAGCGCCATCTCGAACTTCCCGGCCAACTTCTCGGTGGCCGCGGTGATCGCGGCGGTCCTGATCTTGGCGACGGTGCCGTGCATCGCCTTGCAGTCGATGGCTAGTCGGCGCGCCGCGTCCTACGCCGTGCTCGGTGGGCGAACGCGCGCCCCGCGCCGACGCGAGTTTCGGCGCGGACCGAGAACGATCATCACCTGTGTAGTCGGGTTTGGCGTCTTCGTCGCCCTCGGGGTCCCGGTGATCGGGGCGGTGGTGGGATCGTTCGTTCAGAACCTCGGCGAAGTCGGCGCGACCCACGTGCACTTCACTCTCACGTACTTCGCGCAGATCTTTCATCCCTCCATTGAGAACGCGGGACTCGGTTCTCCCCTCACGCTCTCCAACCAGCTCGGTCTCGTCGTCGCGACCGCAACGGGGGTCCTCGCGGTCGTCTTGGCTCGACGCATGGTGGCCGCGCGCGGCGGCTGGAGCCAGCGCATCACTGACCTGTTCCTGCTCGGATCGATCGCGATTCCCGGGGTGGTCCTCGGCGTGGGGTACATCTTCTTCTATGACTTGGGCTTCATCACGCGCAACGTGATCGACATTTACAAGACCTTGCCGTTGTTGATGCTCGGACTGGTGGCCTCGGCGGTGCCCGGCCAGACACGCTTCATGGCCGGTCCGGTCAGTCAGATCCAGTCGTCGCTCGGTGAGGCGGCGCGAGTCCACGGCGCGGGCCGGTGGCGAACGTGGCGCACGACCAGCCTGCCTCTCATGTCGAGAGTTCTCGTGTGGGGGTGGCTGCTCACGTTCGCCAAGACAATCTCCGAGCTAGCCATGTCCCAGATCCTCTATCCGCCTAGTCGAGAGCCCGCGTCGGTCTCGATTCAGGCCTACATCAACAACTTCCAACTCGGCACCGGCACCGCGATGACCGTGCTGCTGATGGCCGAGATGTTCGGGGTGATACTCATCGCCCTCGGTCTGTACCGCCTGGTGGCACCGGCGGGGTGGCGCCGAGTGGGCTGGAGCGTGGTCGACTGATGAGCGTGCCCCACGTCACTCCGGTGCGCGTCTCAATCGACGCACTGAGCAAGTCCTTCAACGGCAAGGTCGCCCTGTCGAACGTCTCGCTGTCGATCGAGCCCGGAGCGTTTGTCGTGCTGCTCGGTCCCTCCGGGTCAGGCAAGACCACGACACTGCGCTGCGTGGCCGGCATTGAACGACCGACCAGCGGCTCGATCACGCTGAACGACACGGTCGTCGCGGGTCCCTCGACGTTCCTCAGTCCCGAGAAGCGTGGGGTGGCGATGGTCTTTCAGGACTACGCCCTCTGGCCTCACCTCACGGTGCGAAAGAACGTGGCCTTCCCCTTGGGCACCTCGGCGCACCCCCGCGAGATCCGCCACCAGCGCGTCGAGGGACTCTTGGATCGCGTGGGTATTACGCATCTGGCCGATCGATACCCCAACGAGCTCTCCGGCGGCGAGCAACAGCGCGTGGCCCTGGCGAGAGCACTCGCGGC
>DATHNV010000132.1:0-2737 GCA_035485615.1 Acidimicrobiales bacterium | reverse complement strand
CGCGACCCAAGATCGCTGACTATCCCTTCACGACCTTGGTGCCGAACCTTGGCGTAGTGCGTGTTGGTACGCGCGCGTCGCGCCCGGGCGATGCCACTGAGTTCGTGGTCGCCGACATTCCCGGGCTTATTGAGGGCGCAGCGGTGGGGCGAGGCCTCGGACATGATTTTTTGCGGCACATCGAGCGAGCCCGAGTTCTGTGTGTACTCCTCGATCTCTCCGAACTCGCGCCCAGTCCTCCCGAGGAGCAGTTGGCGATTTTGCTACAAGAGTTGGGCGAGTATCAGGCCGACCTGCTGAGTCGCCCGCGCGTTGTCGTGGGGTCCAAGGGCGACGTCGCCGCCTACGAGATGCCCGGCGTCGAGTCGATCTCGGCGGTGACCGGTGAGGGACTCGATGAGTTGGTAGGCCAACTGGCGCACCTGGTGAGCGAGGCCCGCGCCGCCGAGGCGGCCGAGCACCAGCGCGAGATCGTCATCCATCGCCCGGCCTCCCAAGAGATCACGGTGGAGCGCGAAGGCGAAGCTCACTGGCGTGTCGAGGGCCGGGCCGCGCGCCGGGCGGCGCGTTTCTCTGATCTCACCGACGACGAGGCGCTGGCCGAGATTGTGCGACGTCTGCGAGAACTGGGCGTTGATCGACTGCTCACACGCGCGGGCGTGCGCGACGGCGATGTGATCAGCGTGGGCGATCTCTCATTCGAGTGGTGGCGCGACGCGGTCGACACCGGTCTGGATCGCGCCGATCATCACCGCGCCACGCGCCGCGAAAGACTCGCGCGCAGCGGCCGGCTAGAGGAGGAAAACGATGACGAGTCGTAGCGTCGTCGTCAAGGTCGGTACGTCGTCGGTGACTGACGAACGTGGTGGCGTCGATGTCGCTGTCTTGAGCGACATCGCCCGTGACGTGGTCACCCTGCGCGAGCAAGGCTGGTCGGTCGCCGTCGTCACATCGGGTGCCATCACCGCCGGATGGGCCGACGTGGGGGAGGGGAGAACTCGTCCACGCGACGCGGCAACTTTGCAGGCCGTGTCGGCGGTCGGACAGCCTCTGCTGATGCACGCCTGGCGCGACGCCTTCGCGCCGCACGGCGCGCGCGTAGGACAGGTACTTTTGGCGCCGCTCGACTTTTCGCACCGGGGCCAGTACCTGCACGCTCGCGGCACCATCGAAGCACTCGCGGGCCTTCACGTGGTGCCGGTCATCAACGAAAACGACGCCGTCGCCGACGAGGAGATTCGCTTTGGCGACAACGACCGGCTCGCGGCCCTGGTCGCGAACCTCGTGGGCGCCTCGCACCTTGTTCTCCTGACCGACACGCCCGGTCTTCTCACGGCCGATCCCCGAGTCGATGAGTCGGCCACCCTCATCGAAGAGGTCACGGCCTTTGACGCGGACCTGGTTCGAGCAGCCGGACTCAGCCGCTCTGGCGTGGGCAGTGGCGGCATGGCGTCGAAACTTGCGGCAGCCCACATGGCCGCGTGGTCGGGGGTCACCACCGTGATCGCCTCGGCCCGTGCGCCCCAGGCACTGCTTCTGGCTACCAGTAACTCTCCGGGATTTGGCACCACGTTTCGCCCGCGGCCCGAGCGTCTCTCGGCGCGCAAGTCGTGGATCGCCTTTGCCGTGGCGAGCCAGGGCTCGCTTCGGATCAACGAAGGCGCGCGCGTCGCGCTGGAGCGTGACGGACGCAGTTTGCTGCGCGTGGGCGTGGAGTCATTCAGCGGTGACTTCGCCGAGGGTGACGCCGTGGAGGTGAAGGGTCCCGATGGCGAGATCGTCGCCAAGGGTCTCGTGCGGGTGTCCGCGGAGTCCTTCGACGACGGCGAGGACGTGGTCATCCATCGCGACGATCTCGTCCTTCTTCGTCGTTCCTAGCGGCCATTACGCTGAAGCAATGACGACCACTGACCTGCTGCAACAAGGTGCCGAGGTCAAGCGGGCCGCCCGGGAACTGGCGCAGTCCACCAACGAGACCCGCCAAGCGGTGCTCGAGGACGTGGCCGACCGACTGCTCAAGAACGAAACCGAACTGCTCAGCGTCAACGACGCGGACCTGGAGGACTACCACGAGTCCGGCCCGGGACGAGACCGTTTGACCCTGACGAGTGATCGGGTCTCCTCCATGGCGAGTGCGCTGCGCACCATCGCCCACGGTCCGGATCCTCTTTTCGAAGCCCAGGACCAGCAGGTCCTGGACAACGGGCTGCACGTTGAGCGCCTGCGCGTGCCCCTCGGGGTGATCGGCGTCGTCTACGAGAATCGCCCTAACGTCACCACGGACGTCGCGGGGCTGTGCGTGCGCAGCGGCAACGCGGCGTATCTGCGTGGATCCAAGAGCGCCCAGCGCACCAACGACTATCTGGTGACGCTGTGGCAGGACGCCCTGGAGTCGGCGGGTCTACCTCCCGCCAGCGTGTCGCTCGTCCAAGACACCTCGCACGAGAGCGCGGCCGCGTTCATGCAGATGAGCGACGTGCTGGACTGTCTGATTCCGCGCGGGGGACCGAGTCTCATCAAGGCCATGCGCGAGAACGCGCGTGTGCCTTACGTGCTTGACGGCGATGGCAACTGTCACATCTACGTCGATGAGTCGGCCCAGCTCGATCAGGCGCTCAATATCGTGCGTAACGCCAAGACCTCACGTCCCGGCGTGTGCAACGCGGCGGAGACCCTGTTAGTGCATGAGTCGGTCGCGGCGTTGTTTTTGCCATCACTCGCTGCGGCGATGCCCAAC
>DATHNV010000131.1:0-5383 GCA_035485615.1 Acidimicrobiales bacterium | reverse complement strand
TCGACCCCGAGAAGTCGATCGTGGCCGTCATCTCGGGCCACGGCCTCAAGACCCTGGACGCCATCTCTGGGCATGCGGACGTCACCGCGACGATTAGCCCTTCGTTGGCCTCGGCCGAGTCGGCGCTGGCCGAGCACTTTTTGGTGGGTGCCTCGTGAGCGTCATCGTGCGAGTACCGGGCCAGTTACGCGTCCTGGTGGGTGGCGAGGGGGAGATCCCGGTCGAGGCGAGCACCGTGCGTGAAGCGATCGGTGCCGTCGAAGTGATCCACCCTGGTCTCGCGGAGCGCGTCCTGGACGAGAACGGATCTCTGCGACGATTTGTGAACATTTTCGTGGCTGACGAGGACATCCGATTCCTCGACGGGCTCGACACCGTCGTCGCCGAAGGCGAGATCGTCTCCCTGGTCCCCGCCGTCGCCGGTGGGTGAGCGTTAGCACTCTCGGTAAGAGACTGCTAATATTGCTTTGCACCAAAAAGGTGCAGACGCACTAGGAGGAATCACCCGTGGCGAAACTGATCGCTTTCGACGAAGAGGCCCGACGCAGCCTTGAGCGCGGAATGAACAAGCTGGCCGACGCAGTCCGCGTGACCCTTGGACCCAAGGGACGCAACGTCGTTCTGGACAAGAAGTGGGGCGCGCCCACCATCACCAACGACGGTGTCTCCATCGCTAAGGACATTGACCTCGAGGACCCGTTCGAAAAGATCGGTGCCGAACTGGTGAAGGAAGTCGCCAAGAAGACCGATGACGTGGCCGGTGACGGCACCACGACCGCGACGGTCCTCGCCTGGGCCATGGTCCGCGAGGGTTTGAAGAACGTCGCCGCCGGCGCGAACCCCATGTCGCTGAAGAAGGGCATCGAGACGGGTGTCGAGGCGGCTGTTGCCTCGCTGCACGACCTGGCCAAGCCCGCCGACACCAAGGAGCAGATCGCCCAGGTCGCTTCTATCTCTGCGGCCGACAACGAGATCGGCCAGATGATCGCCGACGCCATCGACAAGGTCGGCAAGGACGGCGTCATCACCGTCGAAGAGAGCCAGTCCTTCGGTATGGACATGGACCTCGTCGAGGGGATGCGCTTTGACAAGGGCTACATCGCCCCGTACTTCGCGACCGACCTCGAGCGTCAAGAGGCCGTGCTGGAGAACGCGTACGTCCTGCTCGTCTCGAGCAAGATCTCCTCAGTTCGTGACGTGCTCCCCGTTCTCGAAAAGGTGATGCAGTCGGGTCGTCCGTTGCTCATCATCGCCGAGGACGTCGAGGGCGAAGCGCTCGCGACCTTGGTCGTGAACAAGATTCGTGGCACGTTCAAGTCCGTCGCCGTGAAGGCGCCCGGTTTTGGTGAGCGCCGCAAGGCCATGCTCCAAGACATCGCGATCCTGACCGGTGCGACCGTGATCTCAGAAGAGATCGGCCTCAAGTTGGACGCCGCCACGCTGGAGTTGCTGGGTTCGGCTCACAAGGTGATCGTCACCAAGGACGAGACCACGATCGTGGAAGGTGCGGGCTCCGAAGAGGACATCAAGGGCCGTATCGCCCAGATCAAGGCCGAGATCGAGAACACCGACTCCGACTACGACCGCGAGAAGCTCCAGGAGCGTCTGGCCAAGCTCTCCGGTGGCGTGGCCGTCATCAAGGTGGGCGCCGCGACCGAAGTCGAGCTGAAGGAAAAGAAGCACCGCATCGAAGACGCAGTCTCCACCACCAAGGCAGCCATCGAAGAGGGTGTCGTGCCCGGCGGTGGTGTGGCGCTGCTGCGTAGTCAGTCGCGCATCATCGAAGCGGCCGAGAAGTTGGACGGCGACGAGCAGACCGGGGCGCGTTTGGTCGCCAAGGCCGTCGAGGCGCCTCTCAACCAGATCGCGGTGAACGCGGGTCTCGAAGGTGGCGTGATTGTCGACAAGGTGCGCAACCTGCCGAACCCCACCGAGGGTCTCAACGCCGCCACCGGCGAGTACGAGGACCTGATCGTGGCGGGCGTCATCGACGCGGCCAAGGTGACTCGCTCGGCGCTGCAGAACGCGGCCTCGATTGCGGCCCTGTTCCTCACGACCGAAGCGGTCATCGTGGACAAGCCCGAAGACAAGGCGCCCTCGATGGGCGGCGGCGGGATGGACGACTACTAAGTCGTACCCTCTGTTCCCTAAACGTGACGCACCGCGGGGCGAAAGCCCCGCGGTGTTGTCGTCTTCAGCCATTTTCGTGGGCGTCGATTCCCCGTAGCATGGGCCTATGACGAGCCCCTCACCGCTCACCCCCGCGCGTGGCCTGAACGTTCTGCACCTGTTTTGTCACCCCGACGGTGACGTCGACGGTGCCGCCGTCAACAAAGCGGTCGACGACGCCCGCGGCGCGGGACTCCAGGTCGTGTGTGCGGCGATCGTGGGCGCCAAGGCCGACGCCTGCTTCATGGCACTGGGGGAGAATCTCTGGGACGTGCGACGTTTTCAGTCCAGTCTTCAGGCGGCTGGGCTGTTCGTGGCGGAGAGTTACGTGTCGCTCACCGAGGTGAGCGAATACGCCGCGGGTATGCCCGAAGAGATGCTCCAGGCCCGGCTCTATCCCACTCTGCCGCCCGAGGGAATGAGCGCGTTTTGCTTCTATCCCATGTCCAAACGACGCGGCGAGGTGCACAACTGGTATCAGCTCGACTACGACGCGCGTGAAGCGCTGATGCGTGGGCACGGCGCAGTGGGGCGAACGTTCAAGGGTCGCATCCTGCAGCTGATCACCGGATCGTCCGGACTCGACGACTGGGAGTGGGGCGTCACGCTCTTTGGCGTGCACGTAGACGACCTCAAGGACTGCGTGTACACGATGCGCTTTGACGAGGCGTCTGCGCTCTACGCCGAGTTTGGACCCTTTTACACCGGCCTCGTCGGCACCGTCGACGAGGTACTCGACGCGACGCTGGCGTAGGCACTCGTGTCGGACGTGATCCCCGAAAAGGCGCTGCGGCGATGGTCGGAGTCGCTCGCCGGCATCGCCAAGACCGGTCTCGGCTTCACGCAGAGTCAGTACGAACGCGAGCGCTTTGAGGAGATTCTGAAGATCGCGGCCGACATCAAGACGGCGGCCGATGTGGGCCTCGACGGGGTGCTCGATGCCGATGGGTACGTCACGCAGTGGATGAGCGAAGTGGGTCGAGGCGTCCCGGGATACCAGACCCCCAAGGTCGCCGTCGGGGCTGCCGTCACGAACGACCGCGGCCAGTTGCTCCTCATTCGCCGCGCCGACTCGGGGATGTGGCTGTATCCCACGGGCTGGTGCGACGTGGGCTACTCGGCGCCCGAGGTGGTCGTCAAAGAAGTCGAAGAGGAGACCGGTATCCAGGTCGAGCCCGTGCGTCTTATCGGCGTGCTCGACGGCATGCGCTTGGGCGACTCGCGCATTCCGCTGTACTCACTCCTGTTCTTCTGTCGCGCCGTCGGCGGTGAACTGCGGCTTCATCCCTTGGAAGTGAGCGACGCCGGGTGGTTCGATCGCGACGCCCTGCCGAGTCCAACGATCGGGGCCGATCGTTGGTCGGGTCCGGTCTTTGCGGCCATTGACGGAGAGTCGCGTGACGTGTACTACGACGACCTGCGTCGACCGGTCTGGAGGGGCGAAGAATGAACGTGGTGATCGAAAAGGTTCAGTTTGCGACGAGCCAGTTGGTGGAGGCGCTCAACCGACTGCTGCCCCAGCTCTCGTCCGATCCACCGACGCTGAGCATCGGCGACCTGGAGCGAATTCTGCACTCCGACTCCGCGGTGCTCTTTGTCGCCAAGGAGGGTCCACGCACTGTTGGCATGTTGACGCTAATCACCTTTCGCATCCCCACGGGTCGGCGCGCGTGGATCGAAGACGTCGTGGTGGACGCCGACGCGCGCGGCGAGGGAATCGGCGAGCGACTCACCGAAGCAGCGATTGACGAAGCGCGACGCCGGGGAGCGCGAACGATTGACCTCACCAGTCGACCGTCACGCGAGGCCGCGAACGCGCTGTACCAAAAGATGGGGTTCGAACTGCGCGAGACAAACGTCTACCGTCTTGTCGTGGACGGCTGAGGAACAGCCAGCGCCGGCCGAGGTTGCCTCGCGATGGGAGTTGGCCCGTGTCAGAGATTGATCATCGGACAATCGCCGTCGAGAGGTACAACCACTGTTGGGACTTACTCGAGCGCGACGAACGGAGCCAAGACGAAGACGTCGAGTTGTTGACGGCCGCCTTCACGTCGCGCTATCACTGGTCCTTTGCCGGCGGACCGGAGCAGTGGACGATCAGCGATTGGATGGTGTCGCGCGCGGCCGCGGACATCGGCGAAGGTTCGCTCGCACTCACGTTCGCGTTGCGCGCGAGTAGCGCGGCGCAGGAGTTTGACGCCCCCGATTGGCTCGTCGCGTCCGTCGCCGAGGGCGTGGCTCGAGCGTATGGCGCGCTCGGGGATGAGGGGGCGCGTGACGAATGGCTCGTCAACGCCGAGCGTCTCGTCGCGGCAATTGCCGACGACGAAGATCGCGATCTGATCGCGAGTCAGCTGGCGTCCGTGCCACGATGACGCAGCGTGCTCGAGACCCGTCGCCGCCAGCGGTGAGGGCCATGTCCGTCGCGACTTAAAGTGACCGGGGGGTCTGACCGATGGCTCCAGCGAGAGGATCGTGACATGGCCCAACCGGCGACACCCGAGTGGTACGAACAGGTCAGCGAGGACGTGGTTGATCCCAACCAGCGGATCATCGATCCGCATCATCACCTGTGGCCCGGTGGTGGCTACGTGACCTACGGACTCGATGAACTCAAAGCGGACGTTCATAGCGGACATCGCGTCGAGCACACTGTGTTCGTACAGTGCCACGCCAGCTACCGCACGGACGGACCGTCGTACCTGATGCCGGTGGGCGAGACCGAGTTCGTTGCGCAGACCGCAGCGGGCGATCCCGAGCATCTCATTGCCGGCATCGTCGCGCGCATCGATCTCGCGGACACCGAGCACCTCGACGAAGCCTTTGAGGCGCACCTGGAGGCGAGCGATGGACTGCTGCGCGGGATCCGCGACGCGGCCGCGAGCGAACCGTTTCCCGACGGGATCATGTTGGCCGGCGGTCGGGGTGCTGCGGGCCGGTACGGAGATCCGGCGTTTCGCGCGGGCGTTGCCGGGCTCGGACGTCGAGGACTCGCGTACGATGCCTGGCACTTCCATCACCAGAACCGTGAGTTCGCTGCTCTGGCGCGCGCCGTACCCGATACGACCATGGTGCTCGACCACTTCGGAACGCCGCTCGGCGCCGGCGTTTACGCCGGGCATCGTGAGGAGATTTTCGACCAGTGAAGACTGGATATGGAAGAGATTGCAGCGTGCGAGAACGTGGTGGCCAAGTTGGGGGGTCTGGCGATGCC